>NZ_VBVZ01000111.1 GCF_005863185.1 Pseudomonas edaphica | reverse complement strand
GTTGCCCGCATCGCAGGCAAGCCAGCTCCCACACAAGCCAGTTCCCTCAGAGTCAGTAACCGACGGTGAAGCGTTGGCGCGAGTGCTTCGGCGATTCCACTTCGTCGATCAGGGCGATGGCAAAGTCAGCAAAACTGATCCAGCTACGGCCCTCGGCGCTCACCAGCAGATCGTCCTGGCCCAGACGGAATTTCCCGGTGCGCTCGGTTTCAACAAACTCCGCCGATGGCGACAGGAAGGTCCAATCCAGTTCTTTTTCCTGACGCAGCACGTCGAGAAACTCAGCCCCGGCGCTGGCTTCGGCTTTGTATTCAGCCGGGAAACCCTCGCTGTCGATCACTCGACTGCCACCTGGCAACAACAGCGAACCCGCACCGCCCACCACCAGCAGGCGTTTCACGCCGGCTTTTTTTACCGGGCCGATCACGGCGCTGGCGGGCAGGGTGGCGAAGTGCGCCGCACTGATCACCACGTCGTTGCCGCTCACTGCTTGCTGCAAGGTCGTTGCATCAAGGGCGTCGACCTTTTTAACGGTAAGGCCTGGGCGTGCGGCCAGCGTGTCGGTGTTACGCGCAATGGCAGTAACGGTATGCCCACGACGCAGCGCTTCTTCCAGCAGTTGGCTACCGGCACGGCCGGTGGCACCAATGATTGCAATCTTGCTCATGACGTTCTCCAGTACGTTAGGGTTTAAAACCAATCACCACTTCATTTCGCCCTTGGCGACTTTGGCACCCAGTTCCAGGCTGCTTTCGTCTTTAAGGTTCGGGTAACGCTTTTTCATCGCCGCGATCAGCGCAGTCGAATCCTTGGCCTTGGCGGTCTCGATATCGAAGGCCTTGATGTAGTCGGCGGTAAAGGCCACGGACTGCACGGTCGGTGTGCCCAGGTAGTGGCCAGGGATCACGGTGGCCGGTTTCAGGTCCTGGATACGTTGCAGGGTGGCCAGCCAGTCGGTGTGGGATTTGGCGGATTGCGTGTCGGCCATCCACACGTGGGTGTTTTCAAACACCACGACGCCACCGACGACCGCCTTGATCGAGGGGATCCACACAAAGGTGCGCTCAGGTTGCGGACCGTCCAGGCCGATCACTTCCAGGCTTTTGCCTTCCAGCGTCAGGGTATGGCCCTGCAACACCTGCGGGATGATGGCTTTGCTTGGCTTGTCGGCGCCGAGTTTCGGGCTCCAGAACGCGATTTTTTGCTCGACGGTGGCCTTGATATGGTCCACCACCGGCTGGGTGGCCAGCACTTTGGCGTCGGGGAACGCGGCGGTCAGGGTGTCGAGGCCGAAGTAGAAGTCCGGGTCGCCGTCGCTGACGTAGATGGTGGTGAGGTGTTTGCCGCTGCTGCGGATTTTCTGCACCAGTTGCTCGGCTTGGGTCTTGCCGAACTGGGCGTTGACCAGGATGAGGTCTTTTTCACCGCTGACCAGTACCGAGCTGACCGGCATCATGGCCGAGGTGCCAGGGTTGTAGGCATCCAGCTTCAGGTCGGCAGCCGCAGCATGGGCAGCGAACGCCAGGGCGGCCGAAGCCAGGGCAAATCGTTTAAGTACCGAGATCATGTGCAGCTCCAGCAGCAGGTAAGTGATGCACAGAGCTTAGTTGCACCAAACACAACAAAAAATGCGATGCTTGGACATAGTTTGTTTCTAAAAGCGTGCAAATCATGGATCGTCTTCAAGCAATGCGGGTGTTTGTCACGGTAGTTGACCTGGGCAGCCAGTCCGCCGCCGCCGATCAGTTGGACCTGTCGCGGCCGGTGGTCTCGCGCTATCTGGCTGAACTTGAGGATTGGGTCGGTGCGCGCTTGATGCATCGCACCACGCGCAAGCTCAGCCTCACCGCCGCCGGCAGTGAAACGCTGCCGCGCTGCCGGCAAATGCTGGAGCTGTGCAGTGACATGCAGGCGGCCGTCAGTGAGCCGGATGAAGCGCCGCGTGGCCAGTTGCGCCTGAGTGTCAGCAGCTCATTCGGCCAGGCGCAGTTGGCGGATGCCGTGGCCGAATTCGTCAAGCGCTTCCCGTTGGTCAGCATCGACCTGCAGATGCTCGACCGCACGGTAAACCTGGTGGATGAGCGTATCGACCTGGCCATCCGCACCAGCTTTGAGCTGGACCCCAACCTGATCGCGCGCAAGCTCACGCTGTGTCGCTCGGTGATCTGCGCGTCACCGGCGTACCTGCTGGAACACCCGCAGCCTCGGCAAGTCCACGACTTGGCGGAGCACAACTGCCTGACGCATTCTTACCGAGAACGGCGAAGCAGTCTCGGTGGCGGTGCAGGGCAATATCACCGCCAACGAGGCCACGACCTTGCTGCGGGTGACGCTGGCGGGCGCCGGGGTGGCGCGGCTGCCCAGTTATCAGGCGGGGGACTACATCCGCAGTGGCGAATTGATCCGGCTGCTGCCCGAGGCTGAGCCGCAGCAAATGAACGTCTACGCCGTGTATGCCTCGCGTAAACACATGCCGTTGGCGTTGCGCAGCCTGCTGGATTTTCTGGTGCTGCGGTTCCCGGAAGAGCCGGTGTGGGATATCGGTCTGTAAAGCCGACATAAAGATGTTGAATGACGCCCAATAATGGCAACTCGCCCTGACTGACCTATGCTTTAAACAGCACCGAGTCGATCTATTCAGAGGTGTGCCATGACCCTAAAAATTAGAAAGTACCTGATGATTTTCATCCTGTCCGCGTTAGCCACCGCGCTGTACGGCACGGCCGCCTATCGGGTTGAACAGACTCGTATGCAGCCGACCTTTGCGATCAGTTGCCATCAGGATCTGTGTGTGCCGCGTACCGGTAGTTTCAGCGCGCTCAGGTAGGCTGTGATCGTTCCCACGCTCCGCGTGGTAATGCAGCCCAGGACGCTCCGCGTCCCGCGTCAATCCGCCTTCAGCTGCTCGCGAAACGCCTTGGGCGAAAACCCCACCCGGCGGCGGAACAGCCGGGAGAAGTTGGTCGGGTCGGAAAACCCCAACACCTCCGACATCTCATTGATGGTCATGCTGGTGTAGGTCAGCAAGCGCTTGGCTTCCAGCAACTGGCGGTCATGCATGATCTGCAAAGCAGGCTGGCCACCCAATTCCCTGCACGTACCGTTCAGGTGTGAGACCGAGATACCCAGCTTGTGGGCCAGGTCTTCAATCTTCGGGTGTTCGCGGTAATGCTGCTCGACCAACTGCGTGAAGCGACGGAAATACTCCCGGCCACGTGGGGCACGTGGGTGGCGGCGCTGGATGGCTTGACGGCTGATCCACACCAGCAGCACGCTGACCAGGGCATGCATCATCATGTCGCGGGCCGGTTGTTCATCGGCGTACTCATCCTGCAGTCGGGCGAACAGGCTGTTGAGGTAATCGCTGTCCTTGCCGGCGGGGTAATTGCCCAGGGCCTGCAAACCGTCCACCGTCGCGCCCAACTGTGTCTGCAAATGGCTGACCAGCGGCGCGGCCAGCGTCAGGATAAAACCTTCCACATCTTCAGAAAACCGAAACCCGTGTACACACAACGGCGGCAGCACCTGCAAGGTGGCTTCGCTGAGGGTAGTACGCTGGCCTTCGATTTCCAGCTGCGCCTGGCCTCTGTGTACGTACAGCAACTGGCACAGGTCCGCGTGCCGGTGGGGTTGGATTTCCCACTGGTATTCCCGGCTCCGTCGGGAAATGGTTTCACAGTGCAACAAATCCGGAGTCGGCCATTGCTGACTTTCTCCGTAAAGCTTGAAGACCGGAATCGCGGTACTGGCAGTTTTGGTCATGGTTTCAATCCGATACTCAGGATAGTGGTGCGGTAATCGCCCCAATTGGCAAAAAGCGCAGGCTTTGTCTCAGTTTTCACCTTCTTATGGCGGCCACTCAAGTGAAAAATGATCAGCAACAGGATGAATGACAACTCTTTCACCCTATCCGTTCGGGTGAAGCTTGCGAGCCATAAAAATAATGAAAACGCTGAAAACCCAAGTCGCCATTATTGGCGCCGGTCCCTCCGGATTGCTGCTCGGCCAACTGCTGCATAACGCTGGTATCCAGACCCTGATTCTAGAGCGCCAGAGCGCCGATTACGTGCAAGGCCGTATCCGCGCCGGTGTGCTGGAACAAGGCATGGTCGACCTGCTGCGCGAGGCGGGCGTCAGCCGACGCATGGACACCGAAGGCCTGGTGCATGACGGCTTTGAGTTGGCACTCAATGGCCAACTGACCCATATCGACCTCAAAGGCTTGACCGGCGGTCAGTCGGTGATGATCTACGGCCAGACCGAAGTCACCCGCGACCTGATGGCCGCCCGCGAGGCTGCCGGGGCTGTGACCCTGTACGAAGCGCGTGACGTGCAGCCCCATGACCTTAAAACTGATCGGCCCTGGCTCACCTTCGAACATGCCGGCGAAACCTATCGCCTGGACTGCGACTACATCGCCGGGTGCGACGGTTTCCACGGGGTGGCGCGCCAGGCGATTCCGCCTGAGGCGTTGCAGGTGTTCGAGCGCGTCTATCCGTTCGGCTGGCTGGGCATCCTCGCCGATACACCGCCGGTGCATGACGAGCTGGTGTATGCCAAACATTCGCGTGGCTTTGCGTTGTGCAGCATGCGTTCGCCGACCCGCAGCCGCTATTACCTGCAGGTGCCGGTCGATGAGCCTCTGGATGATTGGTCGGATGAGCGTTTCTGGGCCGAGCTGAAAACCCGCCTGCCCAGCCAGTTGGCTGAGCAACTGGTCACCGGGCCGTCAATCGAAAAAAGCATCGCGCCGCTGCGCAGCTTCGTGGTGGAGCCGATGCAGTACGGGCGCCTGTTCCTGCTCGGTGACGCCGCGCATATCGTGCCGCCCACCGGCGCCAAAGGCTTGAACCTGGCGGCCAGTGATGTGAGCACGCTGTTTCGGATCATGCTCAAGGTGTACCGCGAGGGCCGCGTGGACTTGCTGGAAAAATACTCGGCCATCTGCCTGCGCCGGGTGTGGAAGGCCGAGCGGTTTTCCTGGTGGATGACCTCGATGTTGCACCAGTTCCCGGACGCCGACGGCTTCAGCCAGCGAATTGCCGAGAGCGAGCTTGAGTATTTCATCCATTCGCAGGCGGGGCGCAAAACCATCGCAGAAAATTACGTCGGACTTCCTTACGAAGCTATCGAGTAGCCTGCTATCGTATCCAGCATTCCCGCAGGCTCTTCCTTGCCTGCGGGCCTTGCTCGAAGGTTCTGCCGTGACCAGCCTCAACCAACCCGCTCAGCCCGTTCCTGCCGTTCGCAGTGTGCTCGCCGCCTTGATGCTGGCGATTTTCCTCGGCGCCCTGGACCAGACCATTGTCGCCGTGTCCATGCCGGCGATTTCCGCGCAGTTTCACGATGTAAACCTGCTGGCCTGGGTGATCTCCGGCTATATGGTGGCGATGACCGTGGCCGTGCCGATCTACGGCAAGCTCGGCGACCTGTACGGGCGCCGCCCGATGATGTTGATCGGCATGGGTGTGTTCACCCTGGCCTCGCTGTTTTGCGGCATGGCGCAAAGCATGGAGCAGTTGGTGCTGGCGCGGATTCTCCAGGGCATCGGTGCCGGCGGGATGATCTCGGTCAGCCAGGCGATCATTGGTGACATCATCGCGCCCCGTGAGCGTGGGCGTTACCAGGGCTATTTCAGCAGCATGTACGCGGTGGCCAGTGTGGCCGGGCCGGTGCTGGGCGGCTACATGACCGAATACCTGTCGTGGCGTTGGGTGTTTTTGATCAACCTGCCGCTGGGCGCCGGGGCCTGGTATGTGACGCACCGCACACTGGTAGGGCTGCCGGTGCCGCAGCGCAAGCCGATTATCGATTACCTCGGCACCGTGCTGATGATCATCGGCCTGACCGCCTTGCTGCTGGGCATCACCGAAATCGGCCAGGGCCATCATTGGCGTGACGAGCAAGTACTGGGGCTGTTGGCCTGCGCGTTGGTGGCCTTGACGGTGTTCGTGTGGCACGAACGCCGGGCGCGCGAGCCATTGTTGCCGATGCACCTGTTCGCCAATCGCAGCGCAGTGCTGTGCTGGTGCACGATTTTCTTCACCAGCTTCCAGGCGATTTCCCTGACGGTGTTGATGCCGTTGCGTTATCAGACGGTGACCGGCTCGGGGGCCGACAGCGCCGCCTTGCACTTGCTGCCATTGGCCATGGGCTTGCCGATGGGGGCCTATTTCGCCGGGCGCATGACCTCGGTGACCGGGCGTTATAAACCGATGATCCTCACCGGCGCATGCTTGAGCCCGCTGGCGATTCTCGGCATGGCCTACAGCGCGCCGCAGGCGGTGGAGCTTACGGCGGTGTTTATGCTGCTGTGCGGGATTGCGGCGGGGATGCAGTTTCCGACGTCCCTGGTGGGTACACAGAACTCGGTGGAGCAGCGCGACATTGGCGTGGCCACCAGCACGACTAACCTGTTCCGCTCGTTGGGCGGGGCGGTCGGTGTGGCATGCATGTCGGCACTGCTGTTGGCGTTGTTGCAGGATTCCAGCTTTGCGCATTTGGCCAGCGGCGCGCTGGGGGCTGAAGGCAGTTCCGGCAACGTGTTGCTCGACGGCCTCAACGCCGCGCCGGGGCCTGCGCAGGATGCCTTGCGCGGGGAGCTGGCGGTGACATTCCGGCATTTGCTGATGGTGAGTGCGGCGGTGTCGTTGCTGGGGTTGGCGGCGGCCATTGCGATGCCCAATCGTGTGCTGCGTGGGCGTGAAGACAAAGCACGTTAACTGACACAACGATGATCAAACTGTGGGAGCAGGCAAGCCAGCTCCCACAATGGATTGCATTCCAACTCAGATCAGGGGCTGTAGTACCCAACCGCCACCATAAAATGCCCGGCCTTGCGCACGTACGCATGCTTGTTCTCAACCTTGTCGGTCACCGGGTTCTTCCAGCGGTACTTGTATTCCCCCTGATCCTGCTCGGCCATCAGCTTCAGAATGGGTTCACCCACCGGCTTGCCATCCGGGTCTTTGATCTTGCGAAAGTCGGTATTGACCAGTCGCAAGTTGGTGCCATGCGCCACATACCGCCCGGTGTTCAGATCGACCACAAACACATACAAATCATCCTGCAGAAACCCGCCCTGCAATGAGTTGATCGCCTTGAGCGTGCCTGCCTCATCCTTGACCAGCGCCTTCACAGCCTTGTTGCGCAACGCTCGGGCCTGTTCCGGTGTGGCCCGTGGCAGGTAGTAACCCACCGCCAGGATGCGTTCACCCACGCGCTGATAAAACACGTGCTTGTGCTCAACCTTGCCGTCGTTCCAGTTCTGCCAGCGGTAGTCGGCTTGTTGGATGCCCTGGCCTTCGGGCACGGTCAGCGCCTGTTTGAACGAAGCTTGCAGGTCTGGCCCGAGCACCTCGGACACATCACGGCCGATCAATGCAGAGGAAGGCCCGCCGCTGGCTAACAACACGCCCTTGGTGTCGACCACGAACACATAGCGGTCATGGTCGATAAACTCACCCTGGCGGCTGAACGCGGCGAAGGCTTTGTCGCCGTTGCTTTGGAAGTAAGTCACAGCCTTTTCCAGCAGAGCCTTGGCGGCCCGAGCGTCCTCATCCTGAGTGGTCGCGTGCACCTGGCTGAACCCCAACAGCAGCAGGCAGGTGAGTCGGAGCAATCCCTTCATTACCGATCCCTCGTTATGGTTGATGTGAGCACAGCGTAGACGGCTCCTGCTCAGGGCGCCGCCAGCCACTGATTGACGATGCCTTCATACACCCCGGTGGCCATGCTCAGGTGCAGCCACTGGTCGACGTAGCTTTTCCACGCCACATCATCGCGGGGCAGCAGGAAGGCCTTTTCGCTGTATTGCATCTGCCGCTCGGGGTTGACCGCACACAGCCCAGGTTTCTGTTTTTGCTGGAAGCGCGCTTCGCTGGCGTCGGTGATCATCACGTCGGCTTTGCCCGCCAGCAGTTCGTCGAAAATCGTCACGTTGTCATGCAGGCGGATTTGCGCCTTGGCCAGGTGGGCGCGGGCAAACACCTCGTTGGTGCCGCCCGCCGGCTCGATCACACGCACCTGCGGCTGGTTGATCTGCTCGACGCTCTGGTAGCGCTGTACATCGGCGCAGCGCACCAGCGGGATCTTGCCATCGACGCCGAGAGGCTGGCTGAAGAAGGCTTTTTTCTGGCGTTCCAACGACACCGAAATACCGCCCACCGCGATGTCGCAGCGCTGGGCGAGGAAGTCCGGCATCAGGGTTTTCCAAGTAGTGGGCACCCATTTGATGTTGGCGTTGAGGCTCTTGGCCAGGGACTCGGCCATGGCGATATCAATGCCTTCGTAGTGCCCATCGGCACGCAGCGAGGTGTAGGGCTTGTAGTCGCCGGTGGTGCAGACGGTGAGGGTGCCGTTTTGCAGTACCTCGTCCAGGCGTGAATCGGCCAGGGCGTGGGTGGCCACGCTTGCCAGTAAACAGAAGGCCAGGGGAGCTTTCATGCGGTCAAATCCTTGGGGCATGCTCGGGTTGCCATTATTTCCAGCTATACGCAGGGATGGCAATTGTTTAGCCAGGCTGCAACCAAACTCCGTCAACCCTGAATTGAACAACCTTTGTGGGCGTGTGACGCTGCAGGGCATCTACCTCACTGTGAATCTCGCATGGACGGCTCCCCTGACACTCACCTCGCGACACTGCCGTCCGCGCTGGCCTTCTGGGCCTTGTTCCACTGCCGACACGCGCGCCCACCGGATACCTTTCTCTTACGTTGATTTGCCCCATGAATGACGCGCACCTGTGCGCCTGCCTGACGCAAACGTATGAGAGTTCCCATGAGTGTTTTTGCCAGCCTGCAAGAAGCCCAGTCTTTTCTTGAACAGCACCCGGACATCGAAATGTTCGAGTTGTTTATCCTCGACAACAACGGCGTACCGCGCGGCAAGTTGCTGCACCGCGATGAGCTGTTGGCGGTGTATGAAAGTGGCCGCCCGTTGCCCAGTACTATCCTGGGCCTGACGATTAACGGCGATGACGTGGAAAACTCCGGGCTGGTGTGGGAAGTCGGCGATATCGACTGCCGCGCCTACCCGGTCAGCGGCAGCTTGCAGCGTATGCCGTGGCGCCTGATCCCGACAGCCGCCGTGCAAGTCAGCATGCACCCCACCGAAGGCTTGCCGGCCACCGTGGCTGACCCTCGGCATTTGCTGGCCAAGGTGATCGACGACCTCAAGGCCGACGGTTATTACCCGGTGATGGCGGCGGAGTTGGAGTTTTACCTGCTCGACCAGAAACCCGACAGCAACGGCCGCCCACAACCGGCACGGGATGTGGACGGCAATCGCCCGCGCTCGACCCAGGTGTACGGCCTGCGTGAGCTGGAGCAAATCGAGCCGTTCCTGGCCGACCTCTACAGCGCTTGCAAGCTGCAAGGCATTCCGGCGCGCACGGCGATTTCCGAGTATGCGCCGGGCCAGGTGGAAATCACCCTGGAACATCGCGCCGATGCCCTGCAAGCCATGGACGAAGCGGTGCGCTACAAGCGCCTGGTCAAGGGCGTGGCGCATAAGCACGCAATGACCGCCTGCTTTATGGCCAAGCCGTTCGATGACCTGGCGGGCACCGGCATGCACATGCATGTGAGCCTGGCGGATGCCCAGGGCAATAACCTGTTCGCCAGCGAGGCCGCCGATGGCACGCCGCTGCTGCGCCAGGCGGTGGGCGGCATGCTCAGCACCTTGCTCGATTCGCTGCTGATGTTTTGCCCGAATGCCAACTCTTATCGGCGCTTCCAGACCAACAGCTATGCGCCGCTGGCGGCCACCTGGGGCGTGGATAACCGCACTGTCAGCCTGCGCGTGCCGGGCGGGCCTGCCTATTCCCGGCATATCGAACACCGGATTTGCGGGGCCGACGCCAATCCTTACCTGGCGGCTGCCGCCATCCTGGCGGGTATTCACCGAGGCATTCGCGAGCAGCGCGACCCCGGTGCGCCGGTGGAAGGTAACGGATACGCCCAGGCCAAGGAGTTGCTGCCCACTGACTGGCTGACCACCTTGCGTGCGCTGGAGGGTTCAAGCTGGGCGCGGGAGGCGTTTGGCAGTGAATTCCTCGGCGTCTATTTGGCGGTGAAGCATGAGGAATATCGTCAGTTCATGGGGGAGGTGGGCGAGCAGGATTGGCGCTGGTATCTGCATCAGGCGTGATCCGCTGGCAGCAGATTTGGATACACCGAAGAGCTGCTTTTCTGTGGGCGCTGGCTTGCCTGCGAAGGCATCAACTCGGTGTACCCGATGTACCGAGGTGCCAGCATCGCAGGCAAGCCAGCTCCCACAGTCGAACGTCGGTGTTTTACAGGCGTCACGGTTTCAACCTTTTTTTCACGTTGCAGTGGTTAAGCTGCGGATCAAGGTCGTTCACCACCGTTCCACCCACATGAGCCCGCGATGTCGCCACAACCTCCATCCTCTATCGAGATCGAATTCACCGAGCGCTGTGACCGCGAGCATGCGCAGGTCTGCGGCGACACGCGTCCGCCCGCGCTGCTCAAGCGTCTGGCGGCCTGGCGCGATGAACGGCTGGTGCGCCAAGCGTTGAAAGTGGCCGGTGAGCCTGGGTTGATCCTCGACCTGGCGTGTGGCTCTGGCCGGTTTTGGCCCGTGTTGGCCGAACACGTCAACCGGGTGATCCTGGCATCCGACAACTCCCAGGACATGCTCGACCATGCGCGCACCCATCACCCGGCGGCGTTGCTCAAGCGGGTCAAAACGTTCCAGGGTTCGGCGTTTTCCATCGGCCTGTCGGCCAACGCCGTGGACTGTATTTTCTGTTTGGAACTGTTTCGTCATGTGCCCAGCAGCGACGTACGCATGGCGCTGTTGCGCGAATTCCACCGTGTCAGTCGCGACACAGTGATTGTCGCGGTGAGCTCGCGCACACCAGTGGAGGACGAATTCCGCCAGGCCGGTTTCAAGGTCCTCCATCAGCAGGAGTTCCTGCCGGGCTCCAAGCTGTGGCGTGTCTACGTCTTGCGTAAGAGAGGCTAACTCCCGCCTGTCGGACTATTCTTCCTCTCTTGTCAGAGTTTTCATGATGGTGTGTGCACTGCGGATGCTCGCAAGTCCCTTTCGCGATATATACTGCGCGCCATTCTTCAAGGGAGAGCCGTGTGGCCATCGATATTCACTGGATCTGCGACAACGATAGCCTCGGCCAGCATTGCGCCGAATGGCAGCAGTTGCCATTCGTCGCCCTCGACACCGAATTCATGCGGGTCGACACCTTTTATCCCATTGCCGGGCTGATCCAGATCGGTGATGGCGTTCGCGCTTACCTGATCGACCCCCTGACCATCGATAACTGGCAACCCTTGGCCGCCTTGCTGGAGAACCCGGCGGTGATCAAGGTGGTGCACGCCTGCAGCGAAGACCTGGAAGTGTTGTTGCGCCTGACCGGCAGCCTGCCGGTGCCGTTGTTCGACACTCAATTGGCAGCGGCTTACCTGAACCTCGGTTTCTCCATGGGCTACTCGCGCCTGGTGCAGGCTGTACTCGACATCGAGCTGCCAAAGGGCGAAACCCGCTCGGACTGGCTGCAGCGGCCGTTGTCCGAGACCCAGGTGAGCTACGCCGCCGAAGACGCGGTGCACCTGGCCGAAGTCTATGTGCGCTTGCGCCCGCAGCTGTCGGATGACAAATATGCCTGGGTACTGGAAGACGGCGCCGAACTGGTGGCCAACCTGCGCCGCGAAGTCGACCCGTATGAGGTGTACCGTGACGCCAAGCTGGCGTGGAAACTCTCGCGTGCGCAGCTCGCCGTATTGCGTGAACTGTGCGCCTGGCGCGAGCAGCAGGCCCGTGCCCGTGACCTGCCGCGCAACCGCATCATTCGCGAACATTCATTGTGGCCCTTGGCCAAATCCCAGCCGGATAACCTCGCTGCGCTGGGCAAGATCGAAGACATGCACCCGCGCACTGTGCGTCAGGACGGCCAGTTTCTGCTGGACCTGATCAAGCGCGCCGGCAGCGTGTCGATGGACCAGTGGCCGCCCGCCGTGGCTGAGCCGCTGCCGGTGGACGCTGCTGTGCTAATCAAGCAACTGCGCGCCCTGGGCCAGGCCGAGGCCGAGCGCCTGGAGATGGCGCCGGAACTGATGCTGCGCAAGAAAACCCTCGAAGCCCTGGTCAAGAGCGGCTACCCCGATGGGCCTTATACATTGCCAGACTCGCTGCGTGGCTGGCGCCGCGAGTTGATGGGCCAGGCGCTGCTCGACAGCCTGGCCACTGCCGGAGAACAGCCTTGAAACGTATTTGCTCCATTTATCGCAGCTTGAAAAAAGACGGGATGTACCTCTACGTGCTCAAAAGCGATGCGCTGGAGCGTGTGCCGGAACCCTTGATGACTGCCTTCGGCAAAGCCCATCTTGCATTCGAGATGATACTCACGCCGGAGCGCAAGTTGTCGCGCGAGGACATTACCGTGGTCCTGGAAAACCTCGACAAGCAGGGCTACCACCTGCAAATGCCACCGGCCGAGGACGAGTACATCGAGCACTTGCCCGAAGAGCTGCTGCGCCGCAACGACCCGATGTAACCGGTCAGTGCCCTGTCCAGGGCACATTCTTTTATGGACTCGTATTCGTTTGGCGGTGGCCGTAAGGAAGCGGGCGGCCGTCTGCACTGTTTTTGAAAGGTTTGAACCATGCGTGTTCTGATTGCTGAACAGGATCACCCGCTCTACGCCCAATTGCTGAGCGAAGCGGCCCCGGACCTTGAGGTGCTGACCAGCGGCGACTCGGCCGAACTGTCGCGCCTGGCCGCCGATTGCCCGGTTTGGCTGGGCCAGCCGGACCTGCTCGCCACCTTGCTGCGCCAGGGCCATAAGCCGCAATGGCTGCAATCGACCTGGGCGGGTATTACGCCACTGCTGGCCGATGGCTTGCCGCGCGACTATCGCCTGACCCGCGCGGTCGGCATCTTTGGCCAGGTCATGGCCGAGTTCGTGCTCACCTATATGCTCGGCCATGAGCGCGAAGTGCTGGCGCGACTGGTCAGCCAGGTCGAGCGCAAGTGGGACAACCGCATGGGCCAAAGCCTGGCGGGACGCAAGGTGCTGGTGGTTGGCACCGGCGATATCGGCCAGAGCGTTGCTGATTTCTTGCTGCCGTTTGGCGTCAAGCTCTACGGGATTGCCAGCAGCGCGCGGGAACAGGCACCGTTTATCGAAGTGGCCGGGTTGGACCAACTGAGCCGGCTGGTGGGCGAGGTGGACTACGTGATCAACCTGCTGCCGAACACGCCTGATACCCATGATTTGTACAACGCGGCGCTGTTCAAGCAATTCAAGCCGACGGGGTTGTTTATCAACGTCGGGCGCGGCGTGGCGGTGGTCGATGCCGATTTGGTCGAGGCGCTTAAAGAGGGGCACTTGGCCGGTGCGGTGATCGACGTGTGCCGTCAGGAGCCTTTGCCGCAACGCCATCCGTTCTGGACTGCCTGGGGCTTGCTGTTGACCGGGCACAGTTCCGCGCCGACGTCGCCGGGGATGATGGTGGAATTGTTTGTGCAGAACCTGCGGGCTTATCAGGCCAAGGATGCACTGCGCGGGGAAGTCAGCTTCGAAAGGGGCTATTAAACGTGTGAGCTGGGCTTATGTGGGAGCTGGCTTGCCTGCGATGAAGGCACCTCGGTGAATCAGGTAGACCGAGGTGATGCTAT
>NZ_VBVZ01001119.1 GCF_005863185.1 Pseudomonas edaphica | reverse complement strand
TGCCGACAAAAATGGCGCCATAGGCGTAGCCGCCGATTACCAGGGCCAGCGCCGCGAGCGTCAGCGAATGGACCGAGAAGGCCGTCAGCAGGAGCAGGAAGGCTGCACACTGGGCGAGCAACCCAGAACGCAATGCACGCGCTGCATCCAGGCGTTTGCAATACAGTTGGCTGGCCCCGGCGATCAACAGGTACACCGCCATGCTGTAGCCAAACATCCCACGGTCACTCAAGCCCAGCTGCTGTTCGGCAGCGCCGGGGCCAATCACGAAGACGCAGGCCGTGAACGACCAGCTGAAAAACACCGACCATGCGCACAAGTGGAAGGGCCGACCAATACCGCGCAGGCCTTCACGTAACGACGCTTGTGCAGT
>NZ_VBVZ01001118.1 GCF_005863185.1 Pseudomonas edaphica | reverse complement strand
AGTGCGCAGCGCTCCCGCTTTTTTGGGGCCGCTTCGCAGCCCAGCGCGAGCAAGCTCGCTCGCCACATAAGCTCATTCACCACGAGTGTCAGTAAGCGCCGGACAGCAAGGCACCGGCACCGGGCACGATAGGCTCCAGGTCCAACGCCTTGAGCATCGCGTAAGTGGTGGCGATGGCGGCGGTGAGCACCGGTTTGCCGGTTTGCGCTTCAACCTTGGCCACCACCGGCAGCGACTGCATCTGCACGCAGGCAGAGAGCACGATCACGTCCACCCCTTCCAGGTTCATGCCGGCGACGATGGCCGGCAGGTTGGCCGGGTCGTGGCGCGCCACTTCGAGGTTGTCGGGGATCTCCAGGGCGCGCCAGTCCACCACGTCAAAGCCTTCTTCGCGGATGTAGTTCACCACCAGTTCGGTCAGCGGCTTCATGTACGGCGCGACGATGGCGATGCGCTTGGCGCCCATCACTTTCAAGCCTTCGATCAAGGCGCCAGCGCTGGTGATCACCGGGGCGTTGGCATCGTTATCGGCGGTGGCTTTACGCAAACGTTGTTCGGAATTGCGGTGATAACCCAGGCCCATGGCCATGATCGCCACCAGGCACGCATAGCCCAGCACGTCGACCT
>NZ_VBVZ01001117.1 GCF_005863185.1 Pseudomonas edaphica | reverse complement strand
CACCTCTTTTTCAACTTCCTTTTGGCTTCGATGAACTGAAGCAACTTGCTGCCGAAAACTTCGTAACTCGTTGTTTACCAAGGAGTTTTCCGTTTCGACTGCGCCGGAAGTGGGGCGAATTATAGACTTCTAGAGTCTGCCGTCAACACTTAATTTAGCGCCTCTATCAATAAGTTAGAATTGATCAAAAAACAACCAGACCAACGCTCTTTGATCAAACTACTTATATAGAAGAGCAGCTTCAGATAACGCCCGCAGCCTTCAGCGCAGCCACATTCGCCGAATCCAGACCCAACACCCCCTGCAGCACCTGCACCGTATGCTCGCCCAATAGAGGAGGCGCATTACGATATTCCACCGGTGTCTTGGACAACCGCATCGGACTGGCGACCTGAGGCACCATCCCCGCCAATGCATGCGGCAACGCCATCGCCAACCCACGCGCCTTGACCTGCGGGTCGGCAAACACCTGCGCCAGATCATTGATCGGCCCACACGGCACGCCTACTTGCTCCAACTGCGACACCCACTCAGCCGTCGTCTTGAACACTGTGGCCTGGCGAATCAGCGGAATCAGCTCCGCACGGTTAGCCACCCGCACCTTGTTAGTCACGAAGCGCGGATCATC
>NZ_VBVZ01001116.1 GCF_005863185.1 Pseudomonas edaphica | reverse complement strand
GACCAGGGCAATAGAGGGTCTGTGCATGGTCTCGTCCTTGAAGTGAATGAAGCTCACGATAGTGATAAGGTCTTGGCCCTCGCAATGACCTCACAGGTTATGAACCCGCCATGGAAAGTACTGCCGGCGACCAACTGCGCCAACTGCGTCGCCTCGCCAAGCTCAGCCAACTGGACCTGGCCTTGATCACCGGGGTTTCGCAACGCCACCTCAGTTACATCGAAACCGGCCGCTCCAAGCCGAGCCCGGGCACGCTGCACAATTTATTGACCGCGCTGGATGTGCCGCTTGAGCTGTGCAATCGCGTGTTCCTCGCCGCTGGTTACGCGCCGCGCTACACCGCCACCCCGCTCGCCTCACCGGCCATGGCCGCGATTCGCGAAGCCGTCAGCCATGTGTTGCACGCCAACAACCCGGCCCCGGCGATTCTGCTGGACAGCCAGTGGCAAGTGCTGGCGGCGAATGCCAGTACCGGCGTTCTGTTTCAATTGTTGGGGCTTGAACCGGATGCAGCAGATGGGCTGAACCTGCTGACCACGCTGTTGCAAACCGGCGGCTTGGGCGACCACCTGATCAACGCCGAAGAGATCCGCACGCTTGCCTGGCAACGCGCCAGCCGTGAGGCGCTGGGCAATCCTGAAT
>NZ_VBVZ01001115.1 GCF_005863185.1 Pseudomonas edaphica | reverse complement strand
GGTCAATGGCGTGCTGAGTTATAGCGATGGGCAGGCCAATGGTCATCGGCCGGGGCTGTTCCTCGCGCGCAATGGGGATTTGCGTGGCGGGTTTTCGTCCCTATAGTGGGTGCCTTCATACACGGAGCGGTTGCCATGCACTTAGGAAAAGTCACCCCGATTTTGCGGATCTTCGACGAGGCCAAGGCGTTGGAGTTCTACGTCGACTTCCTGGGGTTCAAGGTTGACTGGCAGCACCGTTTCGAGGCGAATTTCCCGTTGTATCTGCAAGTGTCGCTGGGCGAGTGCGTGCTGCATTTGTCCGAGCACCATGGCGATGCTTCGTCGGGCTCGGCGGTGCGGATTCAGGCGCAAGGCGTGGACGGCTACCAGCAGCAGTTGCTGGCCAAGGACTACCGGTATGCCAAGCCTGGGGTTGAAGAAACGCCTTGGGGCTCGCGGGAGATGAGTATCAAGGACCCGTTTGGGAATCGACTGGTGTTTGTTGAGGAAGGCGAGGGCTGAGAGCCAAGGGACTCAAGGCAAGCCGAGTATGTATAACTTTGCCTGTGGCGAGGGAGCTTGCTCCCGTTGGGCTGCGCAGCGGCCCCTACTGAAGTTGATCGAGATTTGACATCGGGAGCGCAGTGAATGCCTTGGGGC
>NZ_VBVZ01001114.1 GCF_005863185.1 Pseudomonas edaphica | reverse complement strand
GTCGGCGGTTCGATTCCGTCTCTGGGCACCACTAATACCGAAAAACCCCAAGCGAAGATGATTCCTTGGGGTTTTTTATTGCCTGCGATTTAGTGGCCGCGGGCCAATGCCCCGCCCGATTCACACCCGAGGGTTATTTATCCCGCTGCTCGATCGTTTAGCTGTTACTGAATTTTCTGTTGCAAGGTAGTTATTTGATGAACCGGTACTTGATCTGCGCGCTGTTGCTGCTGACGGCGTTGCTCAGTGGCTGCGCCACACAAATGGATGTCTCGATCAACGCAACCCCCGATCCGGACTATCACTTTGATCGACAGGCGCTGGTGCTGGTGACCACATCAGTGGGCGGCAGCGCGCAAAACACGCTCAATGCCCGCTATTACCTGCGGGACATGGTCAGCGCCATGAAGGACCAGGGCTTTCGCGAGGTGTACACCGATGCCAGCCTGCCCAAGAACCATGGGCCAATCAAAATGACCATCATCCTGGACGTCGACAGCAAGCAGGTCACTTACCGCTATACCGCCACCGATTACGGCCAGGTGCCCACCAGCACCACCACCGAGTGCAAGAAGAACAAAAAGAAAGCCGACCAGCTGACCTGCACCAGCAAGCCGAACACCACCTACGGCCCGGTGGGCACC
>NZ_VBVZ01001113.1 GCF_005863185.1 Pseudomonas edaphica | reverse complement strand
CTACGAACAACGCCTGATCCAGCAAGCCGTGGTCGCGCGAACCGGCCAACGCTTTCTCGACGGGCAAACCACCGACGAAAAACTGTTCAAACACCTGATGGACAACGCCATCGCCAGCAAGCAAACGCTGAACCTGGCCGTGGGGGTAAACCTGACTTCCGAGCAAGTGGCAGCGTTGACCCACGACATCGTCTGGCTGGAAAAGAGCGTGGTCAACGGCGAAGAAGTGCTGGTGCCGGTGCTGTACCTGGCCAACGCCAACAACCGCCTGGCACCCACCGGCGCGCTGATTGCGGGCAACGATGTGAGCCTGATCGCCGGGCAAGACCTGAACAACGTCGGCACCCTGCGCGCCAGCAACAACCTGTCGGCCAAGGCCGGCAATGACCTGATCAACAGCGGCCTGATCGAAGCAGGCAACCGCCTGGACCTGCTGGCGGGCAACAACATCGTCAACAAGGCGGGCGGCATCATCGCCGGCCGCGACATGACCATGACCGCCGTGAATGGCGACGTGATCAACGAACGCACCGTCACCGGCCACGACAGCAGCGACGGCCTGATCAGTGAACACAGCGACTTCCTCAACAGCGCGGCGCGTATCGAAGCCGCCAACGACCTGAGCATCAGGGCCGGACGCGACTTCT
>NZ_VBVZ01001112.1 GCF_005863185.1 Pseudomonas edaphica | reverse complement strand
CACGGTGTGATTCATGACTGGGGTGAAGTCGTAACAAGGTAGCCGTAGGGGAACCTGCGGCTGGATCACCTCCTTAATCGACGACATCAGCTGCTCCATAAGTTCCCACACGAATTGCTTGATTCATTGAAGAAGACGATAAGAAGCAGCCCGAAATTGGGTCTGTAGCTCAGTTGGTTAGAGCGCACCCCTGATAAGGGTGAGGTCGGCAGTTCGAATCTGCCCAGACCCACCAATTTTGTGTGGGAAACGCCTGTAGAAATACGGGGCCATAGCTCAGCTGGGAGAGCGCCTGCCTTGCACGCAGGAGGTCAACGGTTCGATCCCGTTTGGCTCCACCACTACTGCTTCTACGTTAAGAAAGCTTAGAAATGAGCATTCCATCAGGTTGATGATGAATGTTGATTTCTAGTCTTTGATTAGATCGTTCTTTAAAAATTTGGGTATGTGATAGAAAGATAGACTGAACGTTACTTTCACTGGTAACGGATCAGGCTAAGGTAAAATTTGTGAGTTCTCTTAGTTGAGAAATTCGAATTTTCGGCGAATGTTGTCTTCACAGTATAACCAAATTGCTTGGGGTTATATGGTCAAGTGAAGAAGCGCATACGGTGGATGCCTTGGCAGTCAGAGGCGATGAAAGACGTGGT
>NZ_VBVZ01001111.1 GCF_005863185.1 Pseudomonas edaphica | reverse complement strand
GTATTACTTCATGCCCCACGTGATCTCCGAATTTCACAAGCTATACCCGAAGATTCGCCTGCGTGTGCTGGATGCCAGCGCCGGTGACGTGTGCAATGCAGTGGAAAGCGGTGAGGCGGATTTCGGCGTGAGTTTCAGCGGCAGCCTGGCCGATGAAGTGGAGTTCGAGTTGCTGTTCCAGGAGCGCTATGTGCTGGCCTGCCGCCGTGACCATGAGTTGGCCGAACGCGACAGCGTAAGCTGGGCCGAAGCCTACGAGCACGACTACATCACCGTCGACAAAACGTCGGGCAACCGCTTCCTGCTGGACCAGGCTTTGCGCGGCGTGCGGGTGAAAAAGCCGAGTATCTGCGAGACCCACCACGTGACCACCATGATCGGGCTGGTGGAGGCGGGGCTGGGCGTGGCGATGGTACCGTCGATTGCGATGCCGGCTTGCGAACACCCGATTCTGGTGAGTGTGCCGCTGATCGAGCCGCAGGTGATGCGCCATGTGGGCTTGATAAAACGCCGCGGGCGGACATTGCCGCCAGCGGCGCTGGAGTTGGAGCGGTTGGTGCGCGAGATGCCGTTTCGGTCAGTGTGAAACCGAGTCCAGGCCGGTGGATTGCACCACCGGTTGCGCTTCGGGCGAGGCCAGGAACTGCAGCAACGCCTTGGCCTGGGC
>NZ_VBVZ01001110.1 GCF_005863185.1 Pseudomonas edaphica | reverse complement strand
AGCTCACCGTGGCGAGGGGGCTTGCGCTAATGCCAGTCAGTTAAGGCATAGCCGGTAATTGTGGCGAGGGAGCTTGCTCCCGTTGGACTGCGTAGCAGTCCCATTTTTGGGGCCGCTTCGCGCCCCAGCGGGAGCAAGCTCCCTCGCCACAGAAGCCGGGGTTTCCAACAGCCATTTCCGCCAATAAAAGAGGGGAGTGTGAATCGAGCATCACGCCTATCACCGCGTACCTTAGTCGAGAATACAAGCGCCAGTTTGGCGAGCCGCCTAGAAAGAACGTTGTGAACATCAAGACCGCCAGGCAGTAGCCGCCCCAAAAACCAGAAAACCCGCCAAAGCGGGTTTCCTTACAGCTCACATCACCTCAACTCACAGCAGGCACATCAAAACCGCGCCGCTCCATCACCGTAAACACATCCGACACGTCCTGGATCATGATCCGCGCGGTATTGGCGACGGTATTAACGTCATGCTCGGCGTAGTCGGACACATTGGAACAGGCCATCAGGTGCAGGTAGGCGAGGGCAGCATTGAGACGCTCGCTGGCGCAGGCATGGAGCTCGCTGAGCGGGGCGTCGCTGTCGATGAGCAGGACAGGGTATTCGGTTGCGGTTTGGGACATGGTGGTGAAGCGGCGGGGCGGGTGTTGAGTAGTCATGGTAATAGTCC
>NZ_VBVZ01000110.1 GCF_005863185.1 Pseudomonas edaphica | reverse complement strand
CACCGTAATCGCAGGCAAGCCAGCTCCCACAATTTGATTGCGTTTCTTCAGTTATTTCGAGACGTCGGCGATGGCCTCGGCCAGTAATGCCAGGCGTGTCGCGTCAATACCCGCCACATTCGCCCGCCCTGAACTGACCATGTACACGCTGTGCTTCTCGCGCAGTTGCTTGACCTGCTCAGCACTCAAACCGGTATAGGAAAACATCCCGCGCTGCGCACCAATATGCGCAAACTTCTCGGCCAGCCCGTGGGGCGCCAGCGCCTCCACCAGCCCGGAGCGCAGTTGGGCAATGCGTGAACGCATGGCCTCGACTTCATCGCTCCAGCGCTTTTTCAGCTCGGCGTCGCCCAGGATGGTCGCTACCACTGCGGCGCCATGATCCGGCGGCGTCGACCACAGGTTGCGCGCGATATTCGCCAGTTGGCTGCGCACGTCCGTGAGCTTCTCGGCGTCTGCCGCGCACACGATCAGCGCGCCGACACGGTCGCTGTACAGGCCGAAGTTCTTCGAGCAGGAACTGGTGACCAGCACTTCCGGCAGCTCGGCGGCAAACAACCGTACCGCCCAGGCGTCCTGCTCCAGGCCGTCGCCAAAGCCCTGGTAGGCGAAGTCGATCAATGGCAGCAATTGCCGTTCGCGCACGATGTGCAACACCTGGCGCCAGTCGTCCTGGGACAAGTCAAAACCGGTCGGGTTATGGCAGCAGGCATGCAACAACACCACGTCGCCTGTGGGCACGGTGGCCAGCGTTGCGAGCATCGCGGCCACGTCCAGGCGGTTATCCGCGCCCACATACGGGTAATGGCCTTGGCGAAGATGGTTTCGTGGATCGGCCAGGTCGGGTTGCTCAGCCACACGCCGCGGCCGGGCAGGTTTTGCGCGATAAAGTCGGCACTCAGGCGTAGCGCGCCGGTGCCGCCAGGGGTTTGCGTAGCACCGGCGCGACGTTCGCGAATCAGCGCTGAATCGGCGCCCAGCACCAGCTCACTGATCAGCGAACCGAAGGCCGCATTGCCATGGCCGCCGATATAGGTCTTGGTGGTTTGCGTGTCCAGCAGGCGCTGTTCGGCCAGTTTTACCGAGTGCGGAATCGGCGTCAGGCCCTGGTCGTCCTTATACACACCCACGCCCAGGTCGAACTTGTTCGGGTTGGCGTCCTGAGCATACAGGTCCATCAGCCCGAGGATCGGGTCCCCGGGCACGCGGCCAATGGCATCAAAATGCATTACTTGCGGCCCTCGGCGTCCTTGGCCACTTCGTCGGTGCGCGCGGCCATGATGAAGTCGTTGCGGTGCAGGCCTTTGATCGAGTGGCTCCACCAGGTCACGGTGACTTTGCCCCACTCGGTGAGCAGGCCCGGGTGATGGCCTTCGGCTTCGGAGATTTCACCCATGGCGTTGGTAAAGGCCAGGGCGAACTTGAAGTTCTTGAACAGGAAAACCTTTTCCAGCTGCATCACGCCGTCGCGTACTTCGATGTTCCAGTCGGGAATCTGCTTGATCAGTACCGGCAGCTCTTCGTCGCTGACTTGTGGGGCATCGGCGCGGCAGGCTTCGCAGTGGGCTTGGTTCAAGGTGGTCATGGGGGTGTCCTGAATTCGAAAGATTGAGATCAGTGGGCGTTACCCTAAAGCAACGCGCGGCCAGGGAACAGATTCACCTGGCCTCAAAATGTAAGGTTCAAGCAGCTTCGGGTTTGGGCGGCACTGCCTTTGGGGTGAAGAGCGGCGCATGCAGACCCAACTGCATACCGCGCTCGACCATGCCCATGATGTCTTCCTGCGCCACTTCAAACAGGCGCTTAAGCTCGGGCAGTACGAAGTACAGCGGTTGCAGGATGTCGATGCGATACGGCGTACGCATTGCTTCCAGCGGGTCGAAGGCCTGGTGTTCGGGTTCATCCGACAGGCAATACACGCTTTCTTTAGGCGACGACAAGATGCCGCCACCGTAGATGCGTCGACCTTGCGGCGTGTCCACCAAACCGAATTCGATGGTCATCCAGTACAGGCGCGCCAGGTACACGCGTTGCTCTTTGGTGGCCGCGAGGCCGAGCTTGCCGTAAGTGTGGGTGAACTCGGCAAACCATGGGTTGGTCAGCAGCGGGCAGTGGCCAAAGATCTCGTGGAAAATATCCGGCTCTTGCAGATAGTCCAGTTCTTCGCGGGTGCGAATAAAGGTCGCCACCGGAAATTGCTTGCTGGCGAGCAATTCAAAGAAGGTCTGGAAGGGGATCAGTGCGGGGACGCGGGCAACTTGCCAGCCGGTGGTTTCGGCCAACACCTTGTTGATCTCACCCAGTTGCGGGATGCGGTCCAGGGGCAGGCCGAGCTTGTCGATGCCGTCCAGGTATTCCTGGCAGGCGCGTCCTTTGATCACTTTCAATTGGCGCGTGATCAGGGTGTTCCACACCGCGTGTTCTTCCGGCGGGTAGTGGATAAAACCTTGCGCATCGGGCTCGCGGGCCACGTAGTGCGTCTGCTTCATACGGCTCTCCTGCTAGGCATTCGTTCTTGTTATGTCCTGCGATGAGCCTATTGATAACGCGGAAGGCGACGGATTCCATCGGGCTCCGGTGCTTGCGCGTAGGAAAAGTTACCGTTATTCGTAAAGTTTTCGTTACGGTATGCCGGCCTCTCGTTGTCTTGGGCTGGGAAAAGGTCACAAGCTGTCACATAATCTTGACGACTATCTGCGCCCAGCGGCAAAAAGCCCCGGCGCTTTCCCACCATTTGGGCTTTTTCATGCGTATTAAAGTGCACTGCCAGAACCGTATCGGCATCCTGCGGGACATTCTCAACCTGCTGGTGGAATACGGCGTCAACGTCGCCAAAGGCGAGGTAGGCGGTGAACATGGCAACGCCATTTACCTGTTTTGCCCCAACCTTGTGAACATGCAGTTCCAGGCGCTGCGCCCGCAATTCGAAGCAATTGCCGGGGTATTTGGCGTTAAAAGGGTAGGGCTGATGCCCAGCGAACGTCGGCATATGGAGCTCAATGCGCTGCTCGGCGCCCTGGAGTTTCCGGTGTTGTCGATTGATATGGGCGGCTCCATCGTCGCCGCCAACCGCGCGGCGGCGCAGTTGCTCGGGGTGCGGGTGGACGAGGTGCCGGGCATTCCGCTGTCGCGTTATGCCGAGGATTTCGACCTGCCGGAGTTGGTGCGTGCGAGCAAATCGCGCATCAACGGCTTGCGGGTCAAGGTCAAGGGTGACGTGTTTTTGGCGGACATCGCGCCGCTGCAGTCTTCCGAACACGACGACAGCGAGGCCATGGCCGGTGCCGTGCTGACCCTGCACCGTGCCGACCGTGTGGGCGAGCGTATCTACAATGTGCGCAAGCAAGAGCTGCGCGGCTTCGACAGTATTTTCCAAAGCTCCAGGGTCATGGCCGCGGTGGTGCGCGAAGCCCGGCGCATGGCGCCGCTGGATGCGCCGCTATTAATAGAAGGCGAAACCGGCACCGGCAAAGAGTTGCTGGCACGCGCTTGCCACTTGGCCAGTCCGCGCGGGCAATCGCCCTTGATGGCGCTCAATTGCGCGGGCCTGCCGGAGTCGATGGCCGAGACCGAGCTGTTCGGCTACGGCCCCGGCGCATTTGAAGGGGCGCGGGCCGAGGGCAAGTTGGGCCTGCTGGAGCTGACGGCGGGCGGTACGTTGTTTCTCGATGGCGTGGGGGAAATGAGCGCACGCTTGCAGGTGAAATTGCTGCGCTTTTTGCAGGACGGCTGCTTTCGCCGGGTGGGCAGTGATGAAGAGGTGTACCTCGATGTGCGGGTGATCTGTGCCACCCAGGTGGACCTGTCGGAACTCTGCGCCCGTGGCGAATTCCGTCAGGACCTGTATCACCGGCTCAACGTGCTGTCGCTGCATATCCCGCCGCTGCGTGAATGCCTGGATGGCTTGGCGCCGCTGGTTGAGCACTTTCTTGACCAGGCCAGCCGACAGATTGGTTGCCCGCTGCCCAAGCTGGCGACGGCGGCGATGGACCGGCTCAGTCACTACCATTGGCCGGGCAATGTGCGGCAGTTGGAAAACGTGTTGTTTCAGGCGGTGTCGTTGTGCGACGGCGGCATGGTCAAGGCTGAGCATATTCGCCTGCCGGATTATGGGGTGCGCCAGCCCCTTGGGGATTTTTCCCTGGAAGGCGGGTTGGAGAACATCGTTGGGCGGTTTGAAAAGGCGGTGCTGGAGGCTTTGTACGCCGAGCACCCGAGCAGTCGGCAGTTGGGTAAGCGCCTAGGCGTGTCGCACACCACGATCGCGAATAAGTTGCGTGATTACGAAATTCTGAAGAATGAACGCGGTTAAACCTGTGGGAGCTGGCTTGCCTGCGATGACGGTGGGTCAGTTGGCTCATGTGTCGCTGATACACCGCTATCGCAGGCAAGCCAGCTCCCACAGTTGATCTTTGTCGTCCTTAAGACCGGTGCTTGCCGCAGGCGGCAGTAGTCCGCCGTTTTTTCGACTCTATCCCTGCCACCTAATCTCTAAGCCTGCCCGCAAACCCCCGCCGTACATGGACTTCAATCTATTTTCAAAAGTTGGTTCGCAAATTGCTTAAGCCTCATCAGAGCAACGGTGGGCGGCAAGCGTCCGTCAGAAAGAGGATAGAGCGTGGACAAGTACCTTTATGTGGCAATGACCGGCGCCAGCCAGAATGCACTGGCGCAAAAGGCCCATGCCAACAATCTGGCGAACATTTCCACCAACGGTTTCCAACGGGACCTGGAGCAGGCGCGTTCGATGCCGGTGTTCGGTGACAGCTTTCCGGCGCGGGCATTCGCCATGACCGAACGGCCGGGCACCGACTTCTCCCAGGGCGCCATGATTGAAACCGGTCGCGACCTCGATGTGGCGGTCAGCGGTGACGGCTGGATGGCCGTGCAAACCCCGGATGGCGGCGAAGCCTACGTGCGCAGCGCCAGCATGAATGTGGATGCGTTGGGCGTGTTGCGTGCCGGCAACGGCATGCCGGTGATGGGCAACGGTGGCCCGATTGCCGTGCCGCCCGAGCAGAAAATCGAAGTGGGCGCCGACGGCACCATCAGCATCCGCGCCATGGGCGAAGGCCCGCGCGTGATGGCTGAAGTGGACCGCATCAAGCTGGTCCAGCCCGACCTCAAGAACATGACCAAGGGCCTGGATGGCGCCATCCATACCAAGGATGGCAAACCGGCCCAGGCCGACGCGAACGTGCGGCTGACCTCGGGTTTCCTGCAGGCGAGCAACGTCAATGCGGTGGAAGAAATGACCGCCGTGCTGTCGCTCTCCAAGCAGTTCGAACTGCACATCAAGATGATGAACAGCGCTAAAGAAGACGACCAGGCCATGACCCGCGTTCTGTCGATGAGCTGATTGCCGGTTTACTGAAGACTAATTTTGCAGCACAGCGCCAACAAACAGGCGCACGAAGGAGAACACTATGCTTCCGGCTCTATGGGTTGCCAAAACAGGTTTGGCCGCGCAGGACACCAACCTGACCACCATCTCCAACAACTTGGCGAACGTGTCGACCACGGGTTTCAAACGTGATCGCGCCGAGTTCCAGGACTTGCTTTATCAGATCAAGCGCCAGCCAGGCGCCCAGTCGACCCAGGACAGCGAACTGCCGTCGGGCCTGCAACTGGGTACCGGTGTGCAGATCGTCGGCACCCAGAAGAACTTCAGCGCCGGTAACCTGCAGCAAACCAACCAGCCGCTGGACATGGCCATCAACGGCCGGGGTTTCTTCCAGATCCTGCAGCCGGATGGCACTACTTCCTACACCCGTGACGGTACTTTTCACCTCGACTCCAATGGCCAGATCGTCACCGCCAACGGCTTCGCGCTGGAGCCGGCTGTGGTGGTTCCAGCCGATGCCAAGACCTTTACCGTCGGCACCGACGGCACCGTGTCCATCACCGTGGCCGGCAACCCGGCGTCGCAAGTGATCGGCAACCTGCAAACCGCCGACTTCATCAACCCGGCCGGCCTGCAGGCCATGGGTAACAACCTGTTCCTGGAAACCGCCTCCAGCGGCGCGCCGCAAATCGGCACCCCAGGTCTCAACGGCTTCGGTACCACCCTGCAGCAAACCCTGGAAACCTCCAACGTCAGCACGGTTGAGGAGATGGTCAACATGATCACCACCCAACGCGCCTACGAGATGAACTCCAAGGTGATTTCCACCGCCGACCAGATGCTTTCGTTCGTAACGCAGAATCTGTAATCAAGTCTATGGGGCGCCTTTTGCGGCGCCTGCAACACCGTGAGGTAAGGGTCATGAATCGCTATGTTTCTGTTCTGGCATTGAGTGGGATCGCCGTGCTCGCGGGCTGTGTCGCCCCGACGCCAAAACCCAATGACCCGTACTACGCGCCGGTGTTGCCGCGCACGCCGTTGCCGGCGGCGGCCAACAATGGCTCGATTTACCAGGCCGGTTTCGAACAGAACCTGTACAGCGACCGCAAGGCCTTCCGTGTGGGTGACATCATCACTATCACGTTGAACGAGAAGACCCAGGCCAGCAAGAATGCCAACTCGCAGATCGGCAAGACCAGCAAGACCGGCATCGGCCTGACCTCGCTGTTTGGTGGCGGCCTGACCACCAATAACCCTTTGGGCGATGGCGACCTGAGCCTCAACGCCGGTTACAGCGGCGACCGTGCCACCAATGGCAAGAGCGCGGCGGGGCAGGGCAACAGCCTGACCGGTTCGATCACCGTAACGGTGGCGGATGTATTGCCCAACGGCATCATCGCCGTACGCGGTGAAAAGTGGATGACCCTCAACACCGGCGACGAGCTGGTGCGTATCGCGGGCATGGTGCGTGCCGATGATATTTCCACCGACAACACCGTGCCGTCCACGCGCATTGCCGATGCACGCATTACCTACTCGGGTACGGGTTCGTTTGCTGATGCGAGTCAGCCGGGCTGGTTCGACCGTTTCTTCCTTAGCCCGCTGTTCCCTTTCTAGGTGGCCATTTTGAACCTCAAACAGCTGATGGCTGCCGCGTTATTGCTGGCCTTGAGCGCAGGAGCACACGCCGAGCGGTTGAAAGACATCGCCAGTATTTCCGGCGTGCGCTCCAACCAATTGATCGGCTACGGGCTGGTGGTGGGGCTTAACGGTACGGGTGACCAGACCACCCAGACGCCGTTTACCCTGCAGACCTTCAACAATATGCTCTCGCAGTTCGGCATCAAGGTGCCGCCTGGGTCGGGCAACGTGCAGCTCAAGAACGTCGCGGCCGTGTCGATCAGTGCCGACTTGCCGGCGTTCTCCAAGCCGGGCCAGGTGGTGGATATCACCGTGTCCTCCATCGGTAACTCGAAAAGCCTGCGTGGCGGCACCTTGCTGATGACGCCGCTCAAAGGTATCGACGGCAACGTCTACGCCATTGCCCAGGGCAACCTGGTGGTCGGCGGTTTTGACGCCGAGGGCCGTGACGGCTCGAAAATCACCGTGAACGTGCCATCCGCCGGCCGCATTCCCGGCGGCGCCACGGTTGAACGCACCGTGCCCAGCGGTTTCAACCAGGGCAACAGCCTGACCCTGAACCTCAACCGTTCGGACTTCACCACCGCCAAGCGTGTGGTCGACAAGATCAACGACATGCTCGGCCCTGGCGTAGCACAAGCCATCGACGGCGGCTCGATCCGTGTGACGGCGCCGCTCGACCCAAGCCAGCGTGTCGACTACCTGTCGATCCTGGAAAACCTTGAAGTCGACCCGGGCCAGGCGGTGGCCAAAGTCATCATCAATTCGCGCACCGGCACCATCGTGATCGGCCAGAACGTCAAGGTGTCGCCAGCGGCGGTCACCCACGGCAGCCTGACCGTGACCATCACCGAAGACCCGATCGTCAGCCAGCCTGGGCCGCTGTCCAATGGCCAGACGGCAGTGGTACCGCGCTCGCGGGTCAATGCCCAGCAAGAAGCCAAGCCGATGTTCAAGTTCGGCCCCGGAACCACCCTGGATGAGATTGTCCGCGCGGTGAACCAGGTGGGCGCAGCGCCCGGCGACTTGATGGCGATTCTCGAAGCTTTGAAACAGGCCGGCGCCTTGCAAGCCGACCTGATCGTGATCTAAGGCCATGGCCATGGATATGCACAAAAGCGGGTTCACCAGCACGGCGGATTCGGGGTCTTACTCCGACCTCAACCGGCTGAACCAGCTCAAGGTCGGCGCCGACAAGAACAGCGAAGGCAACATGCGCAAAGTGGCGCAGGAGTTCGAGTCGCTGTTCCTGAGCGAGATGCTCAAGTCCATGCGTTCGGCCACCGAGGCGCTGGGCAAGGACAACCCGCTGAACACCCCGGCTGCCAAGCAGTACCAGGAAATGTACGACCAGCAGTTGGCGGTCTCGATGTCCCGCGAAGGCGGTGGTATCGGTTTGGCTGACGTGCTGATGCGCCAGATGCAGAAGAACAAGCCGGTCGAGGCGCAGTCCTCGACCTTGCAAGGCCCGGCGGCGGCCGAGCCGGTCAAGGCCAAGAAGGTTGATGTGCCGACTGAAATCGGCGCCGGCACCCTGGCTAATGGCCCGTTGGGGCGCTCCAATGGCCAGCGGCCGTTGTGGGCTTACCGCGTTGCAGAGCCGCAAGGCGCCAGTGCGCACACCAACGACATGGAACTGATGAACCAGCGCCGCATGGCGTTGCCGAGCAAGCTGACCGACCGCCTGCTGGCCGGCATCGTGCCGAGCACTCAGCCCGCCACGCAGGCCGCGAGTGCGCCACTGCGTAACAGCGCCGCCACCGATAACGTGGTCAACAGCACCGCGCGCAACTTTGCCGTGCCGAGCGGGCGCATGCAGGTTTATGGCCGAGCGATTGCCCAGCCACCGCTGGCGCCGGCGAAAAAAGCCTTCAGCTCGCAGGATGAATTTGTCGCCACCATGCTGCCGATGGCCAAGGCGGCCGCCGCGCGCATCGGCGTGGATCCCAAGTACCTGGTGGCCCAGGCCGCGCTGGAAACCGGCTGGGGTAAATCGGTGATGCGCGCCGAGGACGGCAGCAGCAGCCACAACCTGTTCGGCATCAAGGCCGGGCAGAGCTGGCAGGGCGGCCAGGCGCGTGCAATCACCAGCGAGTTTCGTGATGGGTCGATGGTCAAGGAAACGGCGCAATTTCGCTCCTACAACTCCTACCAGGACAGCTTCCACGACCTCGTGACATTGCTGCAAAGCAATGATCGCTATAAAGAAGTTGTGAAATCAGCCGACAACCCGGAACAGTTTGTACGCGAGTTGCAAAAAGCCGGATATGCAACCGACCCGGACTACGCCAGCAAGATTTCGCAGATCGCCAAAACGATGAACAGTTACCAGAATTTCGCTGCCGCTGGCGCAACCACACATTTATAAGGTCTGAATCATGAGTTTGCTCAGTATCGGGATGTCAGGACTCAATGCCGCTCAAGGCTCGTTGTCGGTCTTGAGTAACAACATTGCCAACGTCAATACCCCGGGATACTCGCGCCAGCAGACCACCCAGAACGCCAACGCCAACAACCCGTATGGCGGCGTATTCATCGGTAGCGGCACGACCCTGGCGGATGTGCGCCGGGTCTACAACGAGTTCCTTGATCAGGCCTATCAAAACAGCACGTCGCTCAATAACGATGCTAAGGCCTACTCAAGCCAGGCGAGTGCGATTGATAAGACCCTGTCGGACAAGACCACCGGCATGTCCTCGGTGCTGAGTGCGTTTTTCGCCGCAGTACAGACCTCGTCGGCCAACCCGAGCGACGTGTCTGCCCGACAAGTGCTGTTGACCAGCGCCCAGACGCTGAGCAACCGTTTCAACTCGATCTCCAACCAGTTGAACCAGCAAAAAGAGTCGATCAACGGCCAGTTGAGCACTATGAGTGATCAGGTCAACCAATTGACTGCCTCGATTGCTTCGCTCAACAAGCAGATCACTCAGGTCCAGGGGTCAAGCAACAGTGCCCCGGCCAACCTGCTGGACGCTCGTAATGAAGCCGTGCGCTCGCTCAATGAATTGGTGGGCGTCACTGCCAGCGAGAAGAACAGCGTGTTCAGCGTCAGCACCGGCACCGGCCAGTCGCTGGTGCTGGGTGATCAGTCCAACACCATTTCTGCGGTGCCGAGCGCCAGCGACCCGAGCCAGTACACCATCCAGCTCAACGCTGGCGGCGGTACGGCGATTGACCTGGGTAATGTGCTCAGCGGCGGAAGCATTGGCGGCTTGCTGCGTTATCGCAGCGATGCGTTGATGCCCGCCATCAACGACCTGGGGCGTATTGCGATTGCCACTGCCGATACCGTCAACAGTCAATTGGGCCAGGGCCTGGATTTGAACGGTGACTTCGGCACGTCGCTGTTTAAGGACATCAACAGCGCGGCGGCCATTGCGCAACGCAGCCAAGGTGCGGCGGGCAACAGCGTCGGTTCCGGCAACCTGAATGTGAGCATCAAAGACAGCAGCAAGCTGTCGACATACGACTATAAAGTCACCTTCACCAGTGGCAGTAACTACACCGTGATGCGTTCCGACGGTAAAGCCATGGGCGCATTCGACACCACTACCACGCCGCCGCCGGTCATTGACGGGTTCACCCTGGCCTTGGACGGCAAAGGGCCGGTGGGCGCTGGCGACAGTTTCAAAGTCAGCCCGACCGCCAACGGCGCTACCAATATCGGCACAGACCTGACGGATGCCAATAAAATTGCATTCGCCGGGCCGTTGCTGGGCGAGGGCAGCAAGACCAATCAAGGTACCGGCACCTTTACGCCACCGACTCTGACCTTGCCTATCGACATTCACGGTGGTGCGGACACCGCTCAACTGCGTACCGGGATTGAACATTCGATGCCGGTGAAAATGGTATTCGGCAAGCCGGCTGCTGATGGCACGCAGGCCTACACGCTCAACGATTCTCAGGGAAATCCGATCGGCAGCGGCACTATCGTTCCGGGTCAAAGCAACAAAATCACCATCAACGTACCGATGCGTGATGCCAACGGCGCGTTGGTATCGCCAGCCAAGAGCTTCAAGTTTGATACGACCGTGGGCGGCTCGCCGGCCGATGGCGACAGCACCACGTTCTCTTTCAACGCTTCGGGCAAGTCGGACAACCGCAATGCTCAAGCGCTGCTGGACTTGCAGACCAAAGCCACAGTCGGTCTGTCGGACGGCAGCGGCGGCGGTGTGAGCCTGGTGGCGGCCAACAGCCGACTGGTATCGACCGTGGGGGCCAAGGCGGCGTCGGCGATTACCGACACCACGGCTACCGGTGCGTTGCTCAAGGCCAACCAGGACGCACGCAACTCGGTGTCCCAGGTGAACCTGGATGAAGAGGCGGGCAACATGATCAAGTTCCAGCAGTACTACACCGCGTCGTCGCAGATCATCAAGGCTGCGCAAGAAACCTTCAGCACATTGATCAATAGTCTTTAAGGGAGCCTGGGACGATGCGTATTTCTACTGCTCAATATTTTGAAACCAGCTCCACCAAGTATTCAGATAACTACTCCAGTGTGGTCAAGGCCCAGGAGCAGGCCAGCTCCGGTGTGCGTGTGCAAACCGCCGCGGATGATCCGGTAGCGGCGGCGCGCTTGTTGTTGCTGCAACAGCAAAAAGACATGCTGGGCCAGTTCAGCGGCAACGTCACCAGCCTGAAGAACTCCCTGACCAACGAAGAAAGCGTACTGAGTTCGATCGACGATGCCATGCAGCGCGCCAGCCAGTTGGCCTTGCGTGCCGGTGGTTCGATCAGCGACGCTGATCGCCGGTCTATCGCCAGCGAGATCGGCGCGATTGAAAATCAGGTACTGGGGCTGCTCAACAGCAAAGACTCGTCCGGCAACTATATGTTCTCCGGCTCCAAGTCCCAGACCCCGCCGTATTCACGTAACAGCGATGGCACCTACAGCTATCAGGGCGATGAAACGCCGCTGAGCCTGCAGGTTTCCAATACACTGAATGTCAGTGCTGGTGATACCGGCAAGACCATTCTGGAAGGCGCAGCAAACTCTGGGCGTACCCAGGCCACGTGGCTGCCACCGGTGCCGCAGACGGTGCCGCCTACGGTCAACGATAACAAGGTCGCGCTGTCGGCCGGGTTGGTCACTTCGGGCATCGACTACACCAAGAAATTCGCCGATGGCCAGCCTTACAAGCTGACCTTTACCAGCAGCACGCAATACAAAGTGGCCGACAAGGACGGCAACGACGTGACGTCCGAGATTCCGGGCAACGGCACGTTCGATGCCACCAAGGAAGGCAATACCAGCGTTGCGTTGCGCGGTGTGAAGTTCGACATCACGTTGAACCTGGGCGATGTCGCGCCCGGCGCCAACTCTGATGCACTGGTCAAGGATCGTTCGTTCAGCCTGGAAGCCAAGCCGGATACCTTCAGTGTCTCGCGCACGCCAAGCAATGCCTCCACCGCACAATTGACCGGTGCGCGTGTGTCCAATCAGGCGGACTACGCCAGCACGTTCCCGGCCAACAGTGGCGCGGTTATCAAGTTCACCAGCGCCACCGCCTACGAGGTGTACGCCCAGCCTTACTCGGCCGACAGCAAGGCCATTGCCACCGGTGATACCGGCGGCGGTACAACGGTCACGGCGGCTGGGGTGACGTTTGATGTGAATGCCGGGCCACCGCAGGCGGGTGATCAGTTCTCAGTCGGTGCCAGTACCAAGAAAACCCAGAACGCGCTGGATACCCTCAGTCAGTTGCGTCAGGCACTGGAGCAACCTGCCGACAACAATCCGGCGGCGGCGATCAAGCTCAAGGATGTCCTGGATGCATCGATCAGCAACCTGGCCAATTCACGTACCCAGCTCGATAACGTGCGCGGCTCCATCGGTGCGCGGCAGAATGCCCTGGATATCCAGGCCAGTGAAAACACCAGTATTGGCTTGGCCAATACCAGCACCATGAGTGATCTGGCCAACATCGACATGGGTGAGGCGGCGATCAACCTGACGTTGCAGCAAACCATGCTGCAGGCGTCGCAGCTGGCTTTCGTGAAAATTTCCCAGTTGACCCTGTTCAGCCGCATGTAAATTCATCGCGAATACGCAGCGGCCCAGCCTGGAAACAGGCTGGGCCGTTGTCGTTTGTGCGGCTTAATTGTTTGAAGGTTTTGCACAAAGCACACAAAATTGAGTGACCTGTGAGTCATAAAGCGCATCTTCACTGTATCGTGTGAAAAGGATAAGTCGTCGCCAGGTCGTTGCGCGCAGGCTTTCAGCGAGATTTTTGTGGGGTTATCCCCTTTATTGTCAGCGCCCCCGACACCGTTCGCGGGGTGTTCTCCAGCTATTTAGTATTGGGAAGCCACAATGATTGGCATAAAAAGCATCGCCAGTTACGTGCCGGCAGACGGGATCGATAACTACGCCCAGGGTGCCAAATTCGCCAAGGATGAAGAATTCATCATTGGCAAGATCGGTTCGGCGTTCTTGCCGCGCAAGGAAGCCGCGCAGGAAACCTCCGATCTGTGTGTCGAGGCGGTCAACGCTTTGTTTGCCAACAACCCGGATTTGAAGCGTGAGTCGATTGACGCGCTGATCGTCGTGACCCAGAACGGCGACGAAGAGGGTTTGCCCCACACCGCCGCCATCGTTCAGGACAAGCTCGGCCTGCCGACCCATGTGGCCGCCTTCGATATTTCCCTGGGCTGCTCCGGCTATGTCTACGGCATTTACG
>NZ_VBVZ01001109.1 GCF_005863185.1 Pseudomonas edaphica | reverse complement strand
GTGTTGGCGTGCCTGCCGAGTGAGTCGGTGCATGTGTTGCCGCTGCTGGGTATTCACCCGCAATTTCAGGGCAAACACTACGGCGAGCAACTGTTGCAGGCGGTGCACAACTGGTGCGCCGAGGACCCGCATTCATCCGGTGTGGTGCTCGATACCGGCAACTCGCGCTATCTGGATTTTTACAAGCGCCAGGGCTATGAGGAAATCGGTGAAGTGGCGGTAGGACCTGTCCTGGAGCATGTGTTTTTTCATCCCAATCCCCAGGCGTTACATGCTGCAACGGCTTGAGACAGAATTATTCAGACAATTCCGGGTTCAAAGAGTCTCCCCAGCTGTGTAGCATCCGCGCCTATGAAGCTTCCAGGAAGATTTACCAGCGGCTTGGTTCTGCTGTTCACAAGCTGCGGCGTATTTGCGCAAAGCGAATTGGACGTGCGCATCAAGCCATCAAACGACGCGTTGAAAGCCAACATCGAAGGCTATATCGGCGGGGTTGGCGATCGTGATGAAGAAGCCTTGCTGCGGTTCAGCCGTGGCGCCGAGGAGCAGGCCCGCAAGGCGGCCCAGGCTCTGGGCTTCTATCAGCCGCAGATTTCCAGTGACGTGAAGGGCGGCAAGAACCCGCGCCTGACCCTCACCATCGACCCCGGCGAGCCGGTGCATCTGCGCAACGTGACCATT
>NZ_VBVZ01001108.1 GCF_005863185.1 Pseudomonas edaphica | reverse complement strand
AGCTGTTCGCCACGCTGTTTCCGCAGTGCACGCCGCCGACCGTGGTCAGCCGCCGCGCCGACGTGCTGCGTGAATTCGCCGCCAAACACGGTGATGTGATCCTCAAACCGCTGGACGGCATGGGCGGCACGTCGATCTTCCGTCACCGCGCCGGTGACCCGAACCTGTCGGTGATCCTGGAAACCCTGACCGCGCTGGGCACCCAGCAGATCATGGGCTAGGCTTATATTCCGGCGATCAAGGATGGCGACAAACGCATCCTGATGATCGACGGCGAACCGGTGGATTACTGCCTGGCGCGTATTCCGGCAGCCGGCGAGACCCGTGGCAACCTGGCGGCCGGTGGTCGCGGTGAAGCACGCCCGTTGTCGGACAAAGACCGTTGGATCGCCTCTCAGGTTGGCCCAACCCTGCGGGAAAAAGGCCTGCTATTTGTAGGACTAGACGTAATTGGTGAGAACCTCACCGAAATCAACGTCACCAGCCCGACCTGTATTCGCGAGATCGACAATGCATTTGGCACGAACATCGGCGAAATGCTGATGGCGGCCATTGAGCGCAAGCTACAAGCCAAGTGACATAGAACAGCCGGACATAAACCAACATTGCGTTATCATGCGCCACCTGTGAAACGCGCGATGTTGGTTTTTTTGTCATGACACTCCCGTCCGATCTGCCCTACGA
>NZ_VBVZ01001107.1 GCF_005863185.1 Pseudomonas edaphica | reverse complement strand
GCCTTGCAGGCTTCAAGGGCACGCATCATATGTTTTTCCACTGCGCTTTGGGACAAGCCCATGGCCTTGGCGATTTCGGCGTACTTGCGGCCATGAATGCGGTTGAGCAAAAAAATCTGCCGCGTGCGCTCCGGCAGGCTGCGCAAGGCGGCTTCGACATGGCGCAGATCATTGCCCGCTTCGAGTGCCGCCTGGGGTTCGCAGCCCTGATTGTCCTGTTGCTCCGGCAGCCAGCCTTCGCTGCTGCGTACGCGGGCGCCTTCGCTGCGCAAATGGTCGATGGCAATGTTGCCGGCGCAGCGCAGCAAGTAAGTGCTGAGTTCTTCGACCTGCACCAACGGGCGGCGCCAGAAGCGCAGGAATAAATCCTGTACCAAATCAGCCGCTGTGGCGCGGCACCCCACCCGGCGACTGACCAAGGCTTCCATTTGCGAACGCTGGGACAAAAACACCTGCAAAAAATGCGCACGTCCACCGGCCGCATCGGTGTGCGGGCTGTCCTGGGATTCGGGTGGCGTGCTGATCATCATCACTGGCTCAGCATAAGGCGAAGGCCGCCACAGGGCTGACCAGCAGGCCGGCGCCCGCCAGAATCAAGACCAGCCTTGGCCGATACGGCAACAGCAACACCAGCAGCAGCGCGCTGAGCATCAACACCGCGCACCACTCCACCAACCCTTGGGCCCAACC
>NZ_VBVZ01001106.1 GCF_005863185.1 Pseudomonas edaphica | reverse complement strand
GTGCTGGCCCTGGTATGGGCGCCATCCGAGCGAAAACGCCTGGCCGTCCCATGGCTGGGCGCGGCTGATCGACTGGAAACTGCTCGACAGCAGCACCGACGACGACGGCGTGCGCCTGCACTGGCAATTGCAGCTGTGCGACTGGCAGGTCGACCTGCACGCGCACCTGGGCGAGACCCTGGAGCTGCGCCTGAGCACCGAGCACCAGGACGAGTTGCCGTGCCAGTTGAGCCATGCGTTGCACGCTTATTGGCGTATTGGTCACGTCGACGAGATAGCGCTGTCTGGGCTTGACGGTGCTCAAGGTTATGACCAGCTCAGTCGCCAGGTTTGCCAGCAGGAAGGCGAGCTAAGGGTGGATGGTGGATGCCAGCGGGTGTTCCAGCATGAGGGTGAACTGCAGCTCAAGGACCACGCCTGGCAACGTGAGCTGTGCATCGACACCGGCGACAGCGCTGACACCGTGGTGTGGCATCCAGGCAGCCGGCCGTTGTTGGGCGTGAGCTTTAACGAGGCGTCGGGGTTTGTGTGTGTGGAGTCGGCGATGGCGGCAGCCAGTCTGGCGCCGGGGGAGCGGGCGCACCTGAGTTTGCAGGCGCGGGCCGGGGTTTAGTGGTGGAGCTTATGGCGCTATCGCAGGCAAGCCAGCTCCCACAGTGGACCGAGCTGCCCATTTGGAATGCATTCCCCTG
>NZ_VBVZ01001105.1 GCF_005863185.1 Pseudomonas edaphica | reverse complement strand
CTGATCCAGGGCCTCGCTGACAGCGGTTGCCACGTCAGCGACGTCGGCCTGGTGCCGACACCAGCGCTGTACTACGCGGCCAACGTACTGGCCGGTAAGTCCGGGGTGATGCTCACCGGCAGCCATAATCCCTCGGACTACAACGGCTTCAAGATCGTGATTGCCGGTGACACCCTGGCCAACGAACAGATCCAGGCCCTGCACGACCGCCTCAAGGCCAACGACCTGACCAGCGGCAAAGGCAGTGTCACCAAAGTCGACATTCTGCAACGCTACTCTGACCAGATCACCGGCGACGTCAAATTGGCCCGCCGCCTGAAAGTGGTGGTGGACTGCGGCAACGGCGCGGCTGGCGTGATCGCTCCGCAACTGCTCGAAGCCCTCAACTGTGAAGTGATCCCGCTGTTCTGCGACGTCGACGGCAACTTCCCCAACCATCACCCGGACCCAGGCAAGCCGGAAAACCTGGTGGACTTGATCGCCAAGGTCAAGGAAACCGGCGCCGACGTGGGCCTGGCGTTCGACGGTGACGGCGACCGTGTTGGCGTGGTGACCAACACCGGCGAAAACGTGTTCGCCGACCGCCTGCTGATGCTGTTTGCCCGTGACGTGGTGGCGCGCAACGCCAACGCCGAAATCATCTTCGACGTGAAGTGCACCCGCCGCCTCACGCCGTTGATCAAGGAATATGGC
>NZ_VBVZ01001104.1 GCF_005863185.1 Pseudomonas edaphica | reverse complement strand
CCGCCTTCGCGAGCAAGCCCGCTGAAGATCGTTCCCACGCTCCCGCGTGGGAATGCCTCCCGTGACGCTCTGCGTCACCGTTGCGCCGGGCTCAAGTCGGGACGCGGAGCGTCCCTGGCTGCATTCCTTTGCTGCGCGTGGGAACGATCATCACCCCCCCATCCAGCTCCCACATTTGAACCGGTGACCACTCGACGATCGTCGCCCTGAAACCAAAGTTGGAAGGCTTCTTGCAATACCGCCTCCAGGACGCTCTCCCGCGTCAAAACTTTGCTTCAAGGAACACGAGGAATACCGGTGGTAGATCGCTCTCAAATGCTCAACACGGCCCGTGGCACCCTGACTGATTTGTCGCGGGGCAACCTGGGTGTGCCGTTGTTGTTGCTGGTGATGCTGGCAATGATGATGTTGCCAATGCCGCCGTTCCTGCTCGATGTGTTTTTCACCTTCAACATTGCGCTGTCGGTGGTGGTGCTGCTGGTCTGCGTGTATGCCCTGCGGCCGCTGGATTTCGCCGTATTCCCGACCATTTTGCTGATCGCGACCCTGCTGCGCCTGGCGCTGAACGTGGCATCCACGCGGGTGGTGATGCTCCACGGCCAGGACGGCCACGCCGCCGCCGGTAAGGTGATCCAGGCCTTTGGTGAGGTGGTGATCGGCGGTAACTATGTGGTTGGTATCGTGGTGTTCGCG
>NZ_VBVZ01001103.1 GCF_005863185.1 Pseudomonas edaphica | reverse complement strand
TATCGTCGCGCAGTCGGAACTGTTTGCCTTGTTCATCGACTCGCTCGCCGAAGCCCAGGGCGTGCTGAGCAAAGACCCGCTTGAAAGTTACATGAGCAAGCACCGCTGAGTGGCTTGCCAGCCCTTGCGTCACGACCAATAAGAGAGAGAAACCATGAACCTACCCGCCCAAATCAACCGTCGCACCGAGGATTACCAGCAGTCTGATGCGGCCCACCATATCCATGGGTTTGTCGACCAGAAGGCGCTGAACGCCGAAGGCCCGCGTGTGATGGTGCGCGGCGAGGGCTTGTACCTGTGGGACAGCGAAGGCAACAAGATCCTCGACGGCATGGCCGGCCTGTGGTGCGTGGCGATCGGTTACGGTCGCGATGAACTGGCTGACGCCGCCGCCAAGCAGATGAAAGAACTGCCGTACTACAACCTGTTCTTCCAGACCGCGCACCCGCCGGTGCTGGAGTTGGCCAAAGTCATTGCCGATGTCGCGCCTGCCGGCATGAACCACGTGTTCTTTACCGGTTCCGGCTCCGAAGGCAACGACACCATGCTGCGCATGGTCCGCCACTACTGGGCGGTCAAGGGCCAGCCGAACAAGAAAACCATCATCAGCCGCAAGAATGGCTACCACGGTTCCACCGTGGCCGGCGCGAGCCTGGGCGGCATGACCTATATGCATGAACAGGGCGACCTGCCAATT
>NZ_VBVZ01001102.1 GCF_005863185.1 Pseudomonas edaphica | reverse complement strand
GAAGAAAGGGGGATATAAAGGCGGAAATCACAATCAGCCCGGCGTCTAAAAACAGCCTAGCCACTTCTGAAATTCTTCTAATATTTTCTTCTCGGTCAGCGTCGCTAAAACCGAGGTCCTGGCACAGCCCTAATCTGACATTGTCGCCGTCCAGTAAATAAGTATGACGGCCGCGGTCGGTAAGTGCGACTTCGAGTGCATTGGCAATTGTTGATTTGCCAGCGCCGCTGAGACCTGTGAGCCATACTACCATTGGTCGCTGTCCCTTGAGGGCCGTCCTGCGCTCTGCGGTAACGGCTTGTGGGGGGGAAGTTAGATTTTTAGTCATGTGATCTCGTGTGCAACAGCATATAAATAATAATCGTATATTTTTTGTTGCTTAATTTTCATGCCCATGACTTTGATCGAGACGTTGACGTTCATGTCGAATGCTGCACTCAGGCTGGGCGGCGAGTGTAGCGGATGCTAGTTGGACGCTCAATTCCATTTCTAGTTCAATTCTGACGCAGCGCAGTAAAATCGTGTAACCGCGAAGCTACAATAGGCGGCTGCACCATTGCGGCGCGCGCCGGTTTTATATGTGAGCGTTTGCGGTGCAGTAAACATGGGGGTTAACGTTACACGGCCAGCCCTTTGGTTAGCGCGCCTGCGGAATTACCGCTTTATAGCCGCTGTACACGATTTCCCCACCCGCAACAC
>NZ_VBVZ01001101.1 GCF_005863185.1 Pseudomonas edaphica | reverse complement strand
CAGTTTCTCCTGTGGCGAGCAGGCTTGTCGAATCGTCGCACCGCCTGCGTTGGGCTGCGAAGCAGCGCCAAACCCAGTCGCTGAGTTCTTTCAGGAACATTGCAGTGCCTTTATTGGGGCTGCTTCGCACCCCAGCGCAAGCAAGCTTGCTCGCCACAACAGCCCACTCATACTAGAGGTTGTCAGCTAGCACAGGGTAACGGCGCTTCGAAAACACCGGCAAAACCCGCCTGGCGTTGTGAAATGTTGTGAAGCGTGCGGAATGGCCCTTTGCCCATGCTAACGTCCGCGTCGGGGTATCGTCAGCTTGACGATTTCATTCGTTCCATTGAAGGAGCAGCGCCGATGTCTACTACCGTAACGCCCGCGTCTGGCGGGTCGAATACGCCAAAGTCTTCGCCTTCCACGTTCGACGACAAGTTGAACATTGCCAAGTCCAGCAAGGTTATTGCCGACTACATGCGCCAAACGGGCAAGTCAGCGATCACCAAGCAGGAACTCACGCAACTGGCCAACAACGCTTCGGGCAAAGTGCCCACGGATGTGTCCGACGCTGCCAAGTACATGGAGCGCCACCCGGACGTGTTCACCGCGATCGAAACCCACGACGTGGCGGGGGCCGATAACCTCTCCGGCGTGTGGAACTTCGATTGGGCGGCCAAGGGTGGGCTCGATGGCACCTCGACCAACGCCATCGCCAAAAT
>NZ_VBVZ01001100.1 GCF_005863185.1 Pseudomonas edaphica | reverse complement strand
AAGGCCCGCGCCGAGCACTGGGCCGCGCAGCTTGGCCTGCCTTTACAGCTGGAGGAGGCGGACTTTTCCCTGCAAGTCGGGGAACACGGCCTGCAACTGCAACAGCTCGGGCCTGACGCGCCGGGGCCGGTGCGCGTGGACTTCGTCGAAGGCGGCGCGGCGCATCGGCGTCTCTACGGCGGTGGCAGCGGGCAGATGATCGCCAAGGCGGTCGGTGTTGCCCAAGGCGTGCGCCCACGGGTGCTGGACGCTACGGCGGGCTTGGGCAAGGACGCGTTCGTACTCGCCAGCCTGGGCTGCGAGATGAGCCTGATCGAGCGTCAGCCGTTGATCGGCGCCTTGCTCGAAGACGGCCTGGCCCGTGGTGCGGACGACTTTGAAGTGGCGCCGATTGTGGCGCGCATGCAGTTGCTCAAAGGCAACTCGATCGAGGTGATGCGCAACTGGGAGGGCGAGCCGCCGCAGGTGATCTACCTGGACCCGATGTTCCCGCACCGTGAGAAAACGGCGCTGGTTAAGAAGGAAATGCGCCTGTTTCGCCCATTAGTGGGTGATGATCCGGACGCACCGGCCTTACTCGCTGCCGCCTTGGCGTTGGCCAGCCACCGCGTGGTGGTCAAGCGCCCGCGCAAGGCGCCGTGCATTGACGGGCCCAAACCGAGCCATGCGTTGGATGGAAAGTCCAGCCGGTATGACATGTCTCTT
>NZ_VBVZ01000010.1 GCF_005863185.1 Pseudomonas edaphica | reverse complement strand
GCGTAAAAAAGTGCCCCTAACTCCATGAAGTCAGAGGCCTGCTATGCCTGTCGCCGTCATTGATGGACAACCGCTGCACTACGTCGACCAGGGCACCGGCCCGGTCGTTCTGCTGGGCTCAAGCTACCTGTGGGACCGCCACATGTGGGCGCCGCAAATCGAAGCGCTGTCGCAACAGTACCGCGTGATCGTCCCCGAACTCTGGGGCCATGGTGAATCCGGCGCGCTACCGGCCCAAACCCAGTCCCTGGACGACCTGGCGCGCCAGACCCTGGCCCTGCTGGATCAGTTGGACATCCCACAAATCAATCTGGTGGGCTTGTCGGTCGGCGGCATGTGGGGCGCACGCCTGGCATTACTGGCCCCAGAGCGCATCAACAGCCTGGTGCTGATGGACACCTACCTGGGCGCCGAGCCCGAGGCCACGCGTCAGTATTATTTCTCGCTGTTCAAGATGATCGAAGACGCCGGTGCCATCCCTGAGCCGTTGCTGGATGTGATCGCACCGATCTTCTTCCGGCCAGGTATCGACCGCGAGTCGGCGCTGTACCAGGATTTCCGCCAGTCGCTGCAAGCCTTCTCCAAGGAGCGTTTGCTGGACAGCATCGTGCCATTGGGCCGCCAGATCTTCAGCCGCGCCGATATCCTCGACCAACTGCACCGCCTGGACACCGACACCACCCTGATCATGTGCGGTGAGCAGGACAAGCCACGCCCACCCGCCGAATCCAGGGAAATGGCTGAGTTGATCGGTTGCAGCCTGACCCTGATTCCAGACGCCGGGCACATCTCCAGCCGCGAAAACCCGGACTTCGTCAATGAAGCCCTGCTGACCTTCCTCGCCAACAACGCCTGATCGTACGGCTCCGCCTTTGCTCACTGATCAAAGGCGGAAGTGCCCCACCATGCCCTTGAGTTCGGCCCCCAGCTGCGCCAGCTGAATGCTCGAGGCGGCGTTGCCTTGCATGCTCAGCGCCGATTGGTCGGCACTCGCGCGGATACTGGTGACACTGCGATTGATCTCTTCGGCCACCGAACTTTGCTCCTCGGCGGCGGCGGCAATCTGCTGATTCATCTGCTGGATCAGGGACACGGCAGCGGCGATGCTGCCCAGCGCGCTCTCGGTTTCCAGCGCATCGCTGACGGCCAGTTTCACCAGCTCGCCGCTTTGCTGAATCTGCTGCACCGATGACTGCGCCGCACTGCGCAAAGTACTCACCAACCGCTCGATCTCCTCGGTCGATTGCTGAGTACGCTTGGCCAGTGCCCTCACCTCATCGGCCACCACCGCAAACCCCCGGCCTTGCTCGCCGGCACGGGCGGCCTCGATGGCGGCGTTAAGGGCCAGCAGATTGGTCTGTTCGGCGACACTTTTAATTACTCCCAATACCGTGCCGATGTGCTGAATTTCGGCACTGAGGCTGTCGATGCTGGCGCTGGCACTGGTGCTGGAGGACGCCAGCAATTCGATGCGTTGCAGGCTCTGACGCACCACCTGCTGGCCGCTGTCGACCTTGGCATCGGCGGTCTGCGCCGCTTGCGCGGCTTCTTCGGCGTTACGCGCCACGTCATGCACGGTGGCGGTCATCTGGTTCATCGCCGTGGCGACCTGCTCGGTCTCCTCCTTCTGGCTGCTGACCTCTAGATTGGTTTGTTCGGTGACGCTGGAGAGGGATTGCGCAGAGCTGGCCAATTGCTCTATGCCGGCCTGCAAGCCGCTGACCATCTGGCTCAAGCCATTGCCCATCTGTTGCATCGCTTGCATCAGCTGGCCAATTTCATCGCGGCGACTGACCTCCATCCGCCCGCTCAGGTCACCGGCGGCGATCCGCTGGGCCACTGCGATCACACTGCGCAGCGGCGCCACGATCAGGCGGGTAATCAGCCAGGCTGCAACCAGCCCCACCAGTAACGCCAGTGCCGAGGAACCGACGATCAGCAGCGTGCTTTTCTTCAATTGCGCCTGCATCGACTGGTCTTCGGCGGCATACGCCTGGTTGACCCGGCTGACCACCTGGTCGGCGCGGTCATGCAATTGCTTGTAGACGATTTTTTCCTGAGCCAGCAAACCGGTGTACTCACCGAGCTTTTCGCTGAAGGCCGCAATATGCCCGGACACCTCATTGAGCACGGTCTGGTAACCCGCGTCCTTGACCGAGGTTTTCAACTGCTCAACCTGCGCAAGGGCCTGGTCGGCCTGTTCGATCTTGCCCTGTTCGGCGTTGTCGGCATCGGCCTTGCGGCTCTGGTCCAGGCGTACCCGCGCCTCGTTCATGGCTTGCAGCATCAAGCGAGACACCTGGCTGACCTGCCCGGCCTGTTCGATAAACTCGGCGCCCTCCTTGCCCTGGCTTTCCTTGAGGCCATAGGCGCCATCGTCGGCCAGGCCGGCTTGCAGCACATCGAGGTTATTGGCCACGCTGGAAACGGACCAACTGGCCATTTCCAAAGCCAGGTCCTTGGTCTGGGTCAACTCGACAAATTCATCGAACGCCTTGCGATACGCGGCCAACGCCTGTTCAACGTCGCCCATCACCGGCACATTGGCGGCGGACTGGGCCTTGAGCGTGGCCGCCAGGGCGGCCAGTGCATCGACGCTCTCATGCAAGGCATCAACGGCTTTGGGGTCGGCGTGCAACGCGTAGTCTTGCTCGATCAAGCGCACCTTGAGCAAGCCGCTGTTGAGCGAGGACATGGCATTGAGGCCTTCGAAACGCTGGCCAATGGTTTGCAGCGACCACACGCCAATGGCCGCCACCAGCGCCGTCAGCAGCAGCACCAGGAAGAAGCCCAAGCCCAGCTTTTTTGCCATACCGAGGTTGGCGAAACGTCGTTGCACGGCCGAAATCATTGCACTTGAATCCTCTTGCACGGGCAGATGCCAGCAAGCCTGGTTGCCATGCAGCGAGATTCGCAACGAGACGCCATTGGCACAAGACGTTGGCGTCACAATAATGGCAAAAAGCTACATGCTCGTCGTTTTCAGAATGGTTGAGGTCGATCTGGCAGGCCCCATGGCACGGAACAACTCCAAAGCCCGCTGATCAGCAGCATAGGCCACATTTATGCGCAGCCAGTCACTGTGCTCACCGCGGGGAGTGAACAGCGCCCCGCAAGACAGCAGGACACCAAGCCTGCGCGCGCACGCCTGCAACCGTGAATGATCGCCCAGGCCCGGCCGCGCCCACACAAACATACCGCCAGCAGGCACGGCAAACACCTGCCATTCCTCATCCTCCAGCACCTGCAGGGTGGCTGCCATTTGCGCATTCAAACGCTTGCGCAGGCGTTGCACCCACTTGCGGTAGGTGCCATTGGCCAGCAATGTGGCGACCACTGCTTCGGCAAACCGTGAAGTGCCGATACCGGTCAGGGTCTTGAGGCTGGCCATTTTCGCAACGATATCTGTGCCGGCACTGACGTAGCCCACGCGCAAGGCACTGCTCAGGGTTTTGGAAAAGCTTGATACGTAGATCACCCGGTCATCATGGGGCAACGCCGACAGCCGCGTGCAACTGGCGTGCTGCAGGTCGCCATAGACGTCTTCTTCAATGATCAGGAAGCCATCGCGTCGCGAAAGCTCCAGCAACCGTTCAGCCACGGCGCGACACAGGCTGGTGCCGGTTGGGTTGTGGTAGAGGCAGTTGATGAACAGGCACTTGGGACGATGCCGTAGCAGCAGTTGCTCAAGCACTGGCATGTCCGGGCCGCCCACGGTGCGCGGAACTTCCAGCAACGTGACGCCATGGCGCTCCAATTGTCGATAGAGGTTGGCGTAGCCCGGCGTCTCGACCACCACCGTATCGCCAGCCTTGAGCAATGAGCGGATCAACAGGTCCTGTGCATGGCCGGCACCATGGGTGGTCAGGATGCGATCCAGGCAGGTGCCCACCTTTATCTGGGTCAGCCGCTTGAGCAGTTGCTCGCGCAATGCTGGCAGGCCCAATGGCGTGCTGTAGTTGAAGAGACCGGCCGTATCGGTGCGGCTGATTTCCCGTATCGCGTAGCACAGGTCATCACTTTCACGCCATGTGTCCGGCAGCCAGCCGCAACCCAGCTTCAACTCGCCCAACGGGCCGTCGACATAGGCGCCCCAGCCCAGCTCTGCACCCTCATACCAGTGGCCTTCAAGGCAAACAGGCGGCTGGGCGACCACAAATCCCGAGCCTTGCCTGGACGCCAACAACCCCTGGGCCACCATTCGCTCGAAAGCCTCGATCACGCTGGACTGGCTGAGCAGGTTGTCGAGGGCCAGTTGCCGGATGGACGGCAATCGCGTGCCGGGGCTCGCGCCGCTCTTGCGTATCCATTGCGCCACCGCGCTGACGATTTGCTGCACCACCGGTACAAGGGCTTGTCGATCGATCCCTAAATCCATGAGCCACTCACTTGAACTGTCTGTTATTCAACCCCAAACAGTTAAGCACAGAAGCTCGCTCAAGCCGGCCGCAAAAAATTATTAAAGTATTGATTTTATTGACTTATTTACCTGCTGATACACATTCTGACGAGGCCTTGTGCCAGCCATGGAAACGCCCCACAGCAGCCCCATCCTTTTCTAAGAGTGCATGGCATGGAGTCCTAGATAGCCGTTGCGCCACCATCCACCGCCAAGGCTTGCCCGGTGGTAAACGCCGCCCCATCACTGCACAGGTACAGCACGGCACTGGCGATTTCCTCGACCTTGCCGATGCGCCCAACCGGGTGCATGGCGGCGGCGAACTCGGCTTTGCGCGGGTCTGCTTCATAGGCACGGCGGAACATGTCGGTGTCGATCACCGCAGGGCACACCGCATTCACGCGGATTTTCTTCTTTGCATATTCAATTGCGGCCGATTTGGTCAGGCCGATCACAGCATGCTTGGACGCCGCATAGATGCTCATCTTCGGCGCAGCGCCCAGCCCGGCTACCGAGGCGGTGTTGACGATCGCACCGCCGCCCTGGGCCAGTAACAGCGGCAGTTGATACTTCATGCACAACCACACGCCCTTGACGTTGACGCCCATGATTGCATCGAACTCATCCAGGCTGCCGTCGGCCAGCTTACCCTTCTCAATCTCGATGCCGGCGTTGTTGAAGGCATAGTCCAGGCGCCCATAGGCGGCGATGGTCTGTGCCATCAATTGCTGTACGTCGGCATCCAGCGTGACATTGCAACGCACGAACAGCGCTTCGCCGCCCGCCTGTTGAATCAACGCAACCGTGTCCTCGCCGCCCGCCACATCCAGGTCGGCTACCACTACTCTCAAGCCTTCTGCGGCAAATGCCAGCGCGGTGGCGCGGCCAATACCGGCGGCGGCGCCGGTCACCAGGGCAACCTGGCCGGAAAACGTCATGCTCATGGGGGATGTCCTATGCAAGAAATAGCCGTGGGCCGAGTCTAGCCAAGCCGACGGCGGGCGCGTCAGCACTATCATATGGCCGGTTGGGGTTGCATGAATCGCAGTGATAAGACGCCCAGGCCAACTATCAGTCCAACCTATCGGCGGGCATTCGCAGCCACCCTTAACCTTGCCCCCAGGCCGCTGAAGGTCTATCACTCAGGGTTCACTTCTAACAGAGTCCCTGCCATGACTGCCCAGACCAACCGCCAATTCCTGCTCGCCAAACGCCCGGTCGGCGCCGCCACGCGGGAGACCTTTACCTACCAGGAAGTGCCGGTGGGCACGCCAGGTGATGGGCAAGTGCTGGTGCGCAATGAATACTTGTCCCTGGACCCGGCCATGCGTGGCTGGATGAACGAGGGTAAATCCTACATTCCACCGGTCGGCATCGGTGAAGTGATGCGGGCGCTGGGCGTGGGCAAGGTGATTGCCTCGAACAACCCGAAATTTGCCGTGGGTGATTATGTGAACGGCGCGCTGGGTGTGCAGGATTATTTCCTGGGCGAGCCGCGCGGCTTTTATAAGGTCGACCCCAAACTGGCCCCGCTGCCGCGCTACCTGTCAGCGCTGGGCATGACCGGCATGACCGCCTACTTCGCCCTGCTCGACACCGGCGCGCCCAAGGCTGGCGATACCGTGGTGATCTCCGGCGCCGCTGGCGCAGTGGGTAGCATTGCCGGGCAGATTGCCAAGCTCAAGGGTTGCCGCGTGGTGGGCATCGCCGGGGGCGCCGACAAGTGCAAGTTCCTCATTGATGAACTGGGCTTTGACGCGGCCATCGACTACAAAAGCGAAGACGTGCCCGCCGCCCTCAAGCGCGAATGCCCTAAAGGCGTGGATGTGTATTTTGATAACGTCGGCGGCGACATTCTCGACGCCGTGCTCAGCCGCCTGGCCTTGAAGGCACGGGTGGTGATCTGCGGCGCAATCAGCCAGTACAACAATAAAGAAGCCGTGAAAGGCCCGGCCAACTATTTGTCGTTGCTGGTCAATCGTGCGCGCATGGAAGGGTTTGTGGTGATGGACCACGCGGCGAACTTTGCCGCCGCCGGCATGGAAATGGCCGGCTGGATGGCCCAGGGCAAGCTCAAGAGCAAGGAAGATATTGTCGAGGGGCTGGAGACGTTCCCGGAGACGTTGATGAAGCTGTTCAACGGCGAGAACTTTGGGAAATTGGTGCTTAAAGTCAGCTGACCCGATCGTTCCCACGCTCTGCGTGGGAATGCAGCCCGGGACGCTCTGCGTCCCAAAGCGTGACGCAGAGCGTCACAAGAGGCGTTCCCACGCAGAGCGTGGGAACGATCATCAGGCGATTTCGGCGACGACTGCGGCCAGTGCCTTGGCCGGGTCCGCCGCCTGGCTGATCGGGCGACCGATCACCAGGTAGTCCGAGCCTGCATCCAGCGCCTGACGCGGCGTCAGGATACGACGCTGGTCATCCTGGGCGCTGCCCGCGGGACGAATCCCCGGGGTTACCAGTTGCAGCGACGGGTGCGCGGTCTTCAGCGCCTGGGCTTCCAGGGCCGAACACACCAGGCCATCCAGGCCAGCCTTCTGCGCCAAGGCTGCGAGGCGCAGTACCTGCTCCTGCGGCTCGATGTCCAGGCCGATGCCGGCCAGGTCTTCGCGCTCCATGCTGGTGAGCACGGTCACACCGATCAGCAAGGGTTTCGGGCCGCTGCGCTGCTCGAGCACTTCGCGGCAGGCGTTCATCATGCGCAGGCCGCCGGAGCAGTGCACATTGACCATCCACACGCCCATTTCGGCGGCGGCTTTAACCGCCATGGCTGTGGTATTGGGGATGTCATGGAATTTCAGGTCGAGGAATACTTCGAAGCCTTTGTCACGCAGAGTGCCGACGATTTCGGCGGCGCAGCTGGTGAACAGTTCCTTGCCGACCTTGACCCGGCAAAGCGCGGGGTCCAACTGGTCAGCCAGCTTCAGTGCGGCGTCACGAGTGGGGTAATCCAGGGCGACGATGATAGGAGTCTGGCAGACGGACATTGGAATGGGCTCTCAGGCAAGTCGAAATCGGCGCGGATTGTAGCGCAAGCGGCGCCGTTGCGGGATCCGATGATCGGTAAAATGCTGATCAAGCGCGCATAACCCAGTGTTTTAAGAAGATGTGTCAAGACTGATACATTCCCGACATGCCCTCAACACGCCCCGCGACTAGCCTCGCGCACATGACCGCTCGCCCGGCACTTCCAGCCATGGAGCCGGGCGCCTATGCTCAATGCAACAACCCAGGCAGATGATCGCACTATGCATACCCCTACCGTCTCTGTAAACGAAGAGCAAAAAAGCGCGGTGATCGCCGAAGACAAGCGGTGGAACACCCGCGCGCTGATCGTCGATGACGACCTGCCGATCCGCGAACTGCTGATCGACTACCTGGCCCGCTTCAATATTCTTGCCTCCGGCGTCACCGACGGCACGGCCATGCGCACCGCCATGCAAGCCGAAACCTTTGATGTGGTGGTGCTCGACCTGATGCTGCCGGGCGAAGACGGCCTGTCGCTGTGCCGTTGGCTGCGCACTGAGTCGGACATCCCGATTTTGATGCTCACCGCACGCTGCGAACCCACCGACCGCATCATCGGCCTGGAACTGGGCGCCGATGACTATATGTCCAAGCCGTTCGAACCGCGCGAGCTGGTGGCGCGTATCCAGACCATCCTGCGCCGGGTGCGCGATGACCGCACCGAGCAGCGCGCCAATATCCGCTTCGACAACTGGCGCCTCAACAGCGTACTGCGCCAACTGGTGGCCGACGATGGCCTGGTGGTGCCGCTGTCCAACGCGGAATTTCGCTTGCTGTGGGTGTTTATCGAGCGCCCGCGCCGTGTGCTGAGCCGCGAACAATTGCTCGATGCTGCCCGTGGCCGCTCCATCGAAGCCTTTGACCGCAGCATCGATCTGCTCGTATCACGCCTGCGCCAGAAGCTTGGGGATGACCCGAAAGCCCCGCAACTGATCAAGACCGTGCGCGGCGAAGGCTACCTGTTCGACGCCCGGGATATCGGTTGATGCGCGCCACCTTCAATACGCTATTTGGCAGGCTGTTCGGCGTATTGCTGGTGGCTATTGTGCTCGCTCATGTGCTGGCGATCTTCTGGTTCCGCCACTACGGCCCGCCGCCACCGCCGCCCCAGGAAACCTTCGTCGAGCAACCGGACGGCACGATGAAGCCATTGGCCCGCCATCATCGGCCCTGGTACGGCGGCCCCGTGGTGCCGCTGACCTTCCAGTTTATCTCGCTGATCATCGCCGCCTGGTACGGCGCCAAACTGCTGAGCCGGCCGATTCAGCGCCTGAGTGCAGCCGCCGAACGCTTGAGCCTTGACCTCGACAGCCCGCCACTCGACGAATCCGGGCCACGGGAAGCACGCCAGGCTGCATCGACCTTCAACCTGATGCAAAAACGCATCCGCGAACAAGTCAGCCAGCGCGCGCGCATGCTCGGCGCCGTCTCCCATGACCTGCGCACGCCGCTGTCACGCCTCAAGCTGCGCCTGGAGCAGATCGAAGACACCAAGCTGCAAGGCCAGATGCGCCAGGACCTGGACGACATGATCGGCATGCTCGACGCCACCTTGAGCTACCTGCACGAACAACGCACCAGCGAGACCCGGCACTGGCTCGATGTGCAGGCGCTGGTCGAGTCCCTCAGCGAAAACGCCCAGGACCAAGGCTCGGACGTACAGTTCTCCGGCACGTGCGTACCGTTGCAGGTGCAACCGATGGCACTGCGTTCGTGCCTCAACAACCTGATCGACAACGCCCTGCGGTATGCCGGCACGGCGCGTATCGAGCTGGCAGACAGCCGTGGCGCCCTGGTGATCCGCGTGATAGACCACGGGCCGGGGATTGCGGCGGATAAACGCGAGGCGGTGTTCGAACCGTTCTTTCGCCTCGAAGGCTCGCGCAACCGCAACTCCGGCGGCGTCGGGCTGGGCATGACGATCTCCAAGGAAGCCGTAGAGCGCCTCGGCGGCCACCTCAGCCTGGAGGAAACCCCAGGCGGTGGCCTCACGGCCGTGATGTGGTTACCGAGGGCCTAAAGAACTTTATCTTCGCGACGCTCCTGGGACTGGGTCGCACTCCAATCCGTCAGCAGGCTGTAGGCCACCGCCAACAAGGTCGGGCCGATAAACAGGCCGATGAAGCCAAAGGCAATCAAGCCGCCAAATACGCCCAACAGCACGATCACCAGCGGCAGGTTGCCGCCTCGGCTGATCAGGTACGGCTTGAGCACGTTGTCCACGCCACTGATGATGAACGTGCCCCACACACCGAGGAACACCGCATAGGTGTAGTCGCCCTTCCATGCCAGCCAGGCCGTGGCGGGAATCCACACCAGCGGCGGGCCCATGGGGATCAGGCTGAGCAGGAAGGTGACGATGCCCAGCACCAGCGCGCCCGGCATCCCCGCAATCAGGAAGCCGATCAGCGCCAGCAGGGCCTGGGCCGCCGCCGTACCAATCACGCCGTTGACCACGCGCTGCACAGTGCCGGCCACCAACTCGATGTAGTAACCGGCGCGCTCGCCGATCAGGCGCTCCAGCAACCGATGGGCAAACATCGCCAGCCGTGGCCCATCACGGTAAAAGAAGAACACGAACACCAGGCTCAGGGTCAGCTCGAGGATACCGCCGCCAATTTGCGCACTGCGCGCCAGCAGCCAGTTACCCACCTGCCCCAGGTACGGCTTGATGCTGACCATCAGCGCCGCGCCCTGTTGGTCGATGCTGTCCCAGGTCGCCACCAGCCGCTCGCCAATAAAGGGGATCGAGTTCAGCCAGGCAGGTGCGGCGGGCAAGCCGTCAACCTGGATATCCTTGATCAGGCCGACCGCATCGCGCACATGGTCGGCCAGGTTGAACCCCAGCCACACCAGCGGCACCGCCACCAGCAACATCCAGCCCAGGGTCAGGATGCCCGCCGCGAGGGATTCGCGGCCACCCAGCCAGCGCGTGAGCAAACGCATCAGCGGCCAGCTGGCAAACGCCAGCACCGCGCCCCAGAACAGCGCCGACCAGAACGGCGCCATCACCCAGAAGCTGGCACCAAACAACACCAGCAGCAGGATTTGCACCAGTAGGCGATCGTTATTGAGCATCGGGTATCTCGAGAATAAGGCTGTAGGAAGAGAGCTTAGGCGAACGGCACGGGTCCGTTCGCCTTGATAACGGTCAGCGTATCAGATGCAGGTGCAAACCCTTAGCGTCACCGCTGCCGGTTTCCAGGCGGGCAGCCCGCACACCGCTGTCGATCAGGCCCTGGCGCCAGGCTTCGGCGGTCGGCCCGGTGAGGCTCACGCGCAAGGTGGCGTCGAGGTTCAAGCCACGGGAAATCAAGGTCAGCCAAGTGGCGTCAGGCGCGCTGCCGAGTGCCGGAAAGTCCAGCTCGCCGGTGCTTTTCAGCTCGCGCAGCAAGGTCGCCGAAGTGGGCAGCAAGTCGCCCAGCGGCGCCCCGGCGTCCAGTTGTTCTACATGCAGATAAGCCCGGCGGTTGCCGCGCGTAATGCCATATAGCGCCACCAGCGAATTGTCTTGCGGGGCGGCCAGGCGCAGCAGCAGGTATTCCTGCTGGCCGTCGGCGCCGACCAGCTTGGCATTGCCGAACACTTCATTGGCCCACAGGCTGCTTTCGCCGCAATCACGCGCCTGGCACCAGAACAACAGCTGCGCGCCCTTGGCCTGCAGCGCTTCGCGCGTCGCGGTAAATGCGGCGCTGGAGGTGTGCTCGGCAGGCAGCTCATAGGTGACTGCAGTGGTTTTGCCGCGCGCCGTAGCCTGGCCTTCGTAGCGCAACTGGCCGCTGATCTTGCGGATCGCGCCCATGGGGTAGATGCGTTCTTTTTCTTCGGCGGGGCGATAATCGACGATTTGCGCGTCGACCTGACGGGCCACGGTCGGCAGATCCTGGCTGCCTGGCACATCGGCGGCGAACACCAAGGGGCTGAAACAGCACAGCCCGAGGACACGGAGACATTCTTTACGCAGGCTCATCGGATGATTGAGCCCTGGCCATCGAAGTGCGCAGCGGTGTTGAGTTCGTACATGGTTGACTCCCTTTCAATCCGCCCAGCCTCGGCAGTTGACCCCGCCAAGTCAAGGCATGGAGAAAAACCGATTGAAACAGTCTGCAACAAGGATCGCGCCGGGCTCATCATTAAGGTGTAAATGATGGCCGCCCGGCAGCGTGTTCACCGTAAAAGGTAGCTGAGAAAGCAATTCGGAATGTTTCGCCAGCATGCCGTCAGCCGCGACGACCAATTGTGTAGGGCAACCCACACGTCGCACGAAAGCCATCGCCTGTTCATCGGTCAGGCGCATCGGCGACGCCAGGGTCAAGCGTGCATCGGTGCGCCAGGTATAGCCGCCCGGCACGGGCATCAAACCGCGCTGGGCCAGCAGTTCAGCGGCTTCACGGCTGACCGCCACCACGCCTTTCATGCGCGCTTCGACGGCCCGATCCAAGGTGCTGTAGACCGGTTTGCGCTTGTCTTGCAGGCTCAATTGCGCCTGCAACGCCATGCCGAGGCGCTCGGCGGCGTTCTCGCCAGCGGCGGTCGGCGGGATCACGCCGTCGATCAACCCCAGGTGTGTGACGCGTTCCGGCAGCGCACCGGCCAACACCAGGGAAACGATGGCGCCAAGGGAATGGCCAAGTAATGCAAAACGTTTCCAGCCGAGTTGTTCAGCCACTTGCAGCACATCAAACACGTAATCCCACAAGGCGTAGCCGGCCCCGGCAGGCCGATGCGCCGAGTGCCCATGCCCGGCCATGTCCAGCGCAACGATGCGCAAACCCGCAAGCTTGGGCGCCAGCCGCGCAAAGCTGTTGGCGTTGTCCAGCCAACCATGCAGGGCGATCACCGGCAGGCCGTCTTCAGGCCCGAACAAATGCGCGGCCAATTCGATATGCGGCAGGCTCAGGCGCACTTCTTCGACGGGGTTGCTCATGCGCAGCTGCGCTCACGGGCTTCCCAGCGGGAAAACAGGTTCTTGATCAACGTCGCGGTGTCCTGAGGGCGTTCGAGAGGGAACATATGGCCGCCGGGCATGGTGAGCATTTCACCCATGGGCAGACGATCGACACCACTGGCATGGTGACGCATCACCACCCGGCTCTGACGCCCGCGCACCACCGCCAGCGGCACCTTCAGCTGGCGAACCTGGCCTGGGCTGGTATGGGGCACGCCTCGGTAGATACTGATTTCGGTGGCCGGGTCAAAGCGCAAGCGCAGGCGATCGCCCACCTGTTGCAGGCCGTGTTGCAGGTACGCGTCAAAGCATTCCGGGTCGAAGCCGCGAAACAGCGTTTTGCCAGCGAAGTAGCTGCGTGCGGCGGCCAGGTCGCTGAATTCTTCACGCCGGCCCAAGGTGCGCCCCGCCGGGGTCAGGCGGTCTATAAAGCCAAAACGTTTGGCAGCGCGAATTACCCAGCGGTCAGCGCGGGTCAATACCGGCGAATCAAGCATCACCACACCACGGTACAGCTGCGGGCGGCGCATGGCCGCGTGCAAATGCAACACACCGCCCAAGGAATGGCCCACGCCCCACACCGGTTCCGGTTGCTGTTCCAGGTGATGGATCAGCTCATCCACCAGGTTCTGCCAGTTGTCATCTACTGGAAACCTGGGGTCGTGACCGTGCTGTGGCAAATGCGCCACCGCGTATTCCGGGGCCAGGGCGGCAAACAACTTGCCGTAAGTGGCCGAAGGAAAGCCATTGGCATGGGCAAAAAACACGTGCTGCGACATACAGGATCCATCTACGGGAACAGAAGTGAATTGTCACCAGCCTTAAGCCGTACAGCAATGACTGTAACCGCCAGGAATGATGACACTCACGCCACGCCTATCGTGCAGGTGGGTTCTCGCCCAACGGCACCACGGCCATGGTCAGGCGCGACACACAGCTGGCTTTGCCATCGTCGCTGGTCAAGCGAATGTCCCACACCTGAGTGGTACGGCCGATATGAATCGCCCGTGCTACCGCCCTCACCCGCCCGCTGCGCACACCACGCAAGTGGTTGGCGTTGACCTCAAGGCCCACGCAATAGAACTTGCTGGCATCAATGCACAGGTAAGCCGCCATGGAGCCGACGCTTTCGGCCAGCACCACCGACGCGCCACCGTGCAGCAGGCCGTACGGCTGGTGGGTGCGATGGTCGACCACCATGCTCGCGGTCAGCGACTCGTCGTCGAAGCTTTCGAAACGGATATCCAGCAGTTCACCGATGGTGTTTTTCTGGATGGCGTTGAGTTGCTCGATATTCGGTTGGGTGCGCCACAAGCTCATGAAGTCGTCCTTATTGGTTTTATTACGGTCCTAATCCTGCCACACAATCGGCTCACTGCGTTCGCTCCAGGCCGAAAATTGTGCACCGTAAGTCGACTCGATCACGTTGCGTTTTATCTTTAAGGTCGGCGTCAAAAAGCCGTTTTCCACCGCCCAGTTGTCTTTGACCACCACCAGTTGGCGCAAACGTTCATGCTTGTCCAGTGCGCTGTTGACCTGTTCCAGCCAGCGTTCCAGGCTGCTGCGCAGTGTCTGTCGGTCCTGGCTGCCAGCCGACAACACGCATAAGCCCATCGGCGCCAGCAAGCCATCGCCGACTACACACACCTGTTCGATGCGTGCATGTTCAGCCAGGCGGTTTTCGATCGGCGCCGGGGCCACGTACTTGCCCTTGCTGGTTTTGAAGATCTCCTTGAGCCGCCCGGTCAGGCGCAGGCGGCCATCGGCGTCCTGCTCACCCTTGTCGCCCGTGCGCAGGAAGCCATCGTCAGTGAGGGTTTCGGCGGTTTTCTGCGGGTCCTTGAAGTAGCCGAGCATGGTCGCGCCACTGCGCACCTGCACTTCACCCATCGGGTCGATGCGCACCTCGACACCGGGACACGGCAAGCCGATCCAGCCGAGCGTCTGTTGGCCAGGGCGGCATACATGGGAATAGCCGCAGCTTTCGGTCATGCCATACACCTCCAGCACATCCAGGCCCAGGCGTTGATACCAGCGCAGCAGGGCCTCGGGCACCGGGGCTGCGCCGGACAGCGCGATGCGCAGTGCATCCAGGCCCAGCCCGGCCAGCACTTTGTGGCCGACGCGCTTGCCGATAAAAGGCAGGCGCAACAGGGTATCGAGGCGTTTTTGCGGGATTTTGGCGTAGACGCCCATCTGGAACTTGGTCCAGATACGCGGCACGCCGAACAAGGCTGTGGGCCGCGCCCGGCGCAGGTCGGTCAGAAAAGTCTCGAGGTTTTCGGCGAAAAACACAGTTTGCCCGGTATAGATCGAGGCCAGCTCGACAAACATGCGCTCCGCCACATGGCACAGCGGCAAGTACGACAGCAGCCGGTCGTCCTCGCCCAAGCCAAATATCTCTGTGCCGCGCGTGGCCGCAAATCCAAGGGCGCCAAAGGTTTGCATCACGCCTTTGGGCAGGCCGGTCGTGCCGGAGGTGTAGACGATGGTTGCCAGGCTTGCGGCATCCGGCGCGGGGTTGTCCTGGATCGGCGCATTGGCTTGCAGGTCTGCCCAGCTGAAATCAAAGTCGCCGGCCGGGCACAACGGCAAGCTGATGGTCGGCAACCCGGCCGGGATGCCGGGCGCCATCGCAGGCCAGTCATCCAGCTTGCCGATCAGCACCAGCGCCGCCTCGGAATGCGTGAGCACATGGTTGACGGACTCGGCCGTGAGGTTGGGGTACAACGGCACCGACACATGCCCGGCCATCCAGATCGCCAGGTCGGCAATGATCCAGTGCGCACAGTTTTTCGAGATCAGGGCAATGTGCGAGCCTTGGGGCAATTCCCGGGCGCGCAACCAATGCGCGGCGCAACGGGCCTGATGGCCGACATCGCCCCAGGTGAGCGTCTGCACCTCGCCGCCGCCGATGGGTTGCACCAGAAAGGGTTTGCGCGGGTGTCGCGCTTCACGTTCGAAGAAGACCTGCAACGGCAAACGAAAAGCGACAGGCATGGGACGCGCTCCTTTGTGATCCGATGATAGCCAACCAAGCACTTGCTTGGTTGACTATATAGCACACAAAGTCGCGATTGCTTTTCCTACGGATGCTTCACACTGACCAGGCTCATCAGCCCTGCCAGCGGAAAATCGCCTTCCAGCTCCGCCAGGCTGGCGGTGTGCATCGGCTCTGGCTGGCGCTGGTGACCATGCTGCAAAAAGCTGATCAGGCTGCCCACCAAGGGTTGGTGGCTGACCAGCAGCACGTTGTCATCGGTGTCGAGCTTTTCCAGCACTTGCAGCGGGTTGCCCTCAGGCGTCAACCACGGCACCGTGCGCACCTGCGGCTCGAACCCCAGTGCACCACGCACCAACTGCGCCGTCTGCTGCGCCCGCACATAAGGGCTGGCGATAATTGCACTGATGGGCTGACCAATCAGATGCGCAGCACTGCGCAACACTTCACCACGGCCATGCTCGGTGAGGTTGCGCTCGGCGTCGGTGCGCGCATGCCCTTCGGCTTCACCATGGCGCAAAATCCATAGCTTCACAGCTTTGGCTCCTCATCACGCACCGGGTGCGGCGCTGGCGGCACGCTGTGGGCGGCTTCGCCTTCGGGTGCACGCGGGGTTGGCCAATCGGCGAACGGCCAGGGTTTCTGCTCGGTGTGAAAGCTGCCGAAACGGCCGATCTGCGCCAGGAACTGGCTGAGGCTGTCGCCAAAATTCATCAGGCCCAGGTTCGGCGCGCCGTAGATCAGGCGATAAATCAGTTGCACCACCACCAGCGCACCGAGCAGGAACTGCGCCACTTGCCACACCAGGGCAAACACCAGCATCCACAGGACGCGCAGCAGGATGGACTCGTATTTTGGGGTGTCTTTAGGATCGTTCATGTGCGCGTTCCTCAGTTGAAACCGCTGGTGGAAATGAAGTCGACGTCAGTCTTGGGCTCGGCGCGCATCAGCACCTCGATCACCTGGTCCAAGGTGCGCCCTTCAAACAGGATCGCATGCAGGCCGGCGACCAGCGGCATGTACACACCGACTTCCTGGGCCTTGGCCTTCAACACCTTGAGGGTGTTGACGCCTTCGGCGACTTCGCCCAGGCGCGTGACCGCGTCTTCCAGGCTCAGGCCCTGGCCGAGGGCGAAGCCGACTTGATAGTTGCGGCTTTTGGGCGACGAGCAGGTGACGATCAAGTCACCTACGCCGGCCAGCCCGAGGAAGGTCATCGGGTTGGCGCCCTGGTTCACGGCAAAGCGGGTCATCTCCGCCAGCGCGCGGGTGATCAGCATGCTTTTGGTGTTCTCGCCCATGCCCAGCGCCACGGCCATGCCGGCGATGATCGCGTAGACGTTTTTCAGCGCCCCGCCCAGCTCGACGCCAAAGCGGTCGCCACTGGCGTAGACGCGGAAGGTACGGCCATGCAGCACGGCCTGCACACGTTCGCACAGTGCTTCGTCTTCACTGGCCACCACCGTGGCGGTCAGCGCGTGCTCGGCGACTTCCCGTGCCAGGTTCGGCCCGGACAGCACGCCGATGCGCGCCTGCGGGGCGATCTCGGCGAGGATTTCGCTCATCAGCTTGAAGGTCTGCGCCTCAATGCCTTTGGTCAGGCTGACCAGCAGCTTGCCGGCCAGGCGTTCAGCGTGGGGCGCCAACACCGAGCGCAAGGCGCTGGAAGGCAGCGCGACAAAGCACAGGTCACAGTCGGTCAGCGTGGCCAACAGGTCGGTGACCGGCTCCACCGCCGGATGAATCTTGATGCCTTTAAGGTAACGGGGGTTTTCCCGATGCACGCGGATGGCCTCGGCCTGCTCGGGATCACGCATCCACTGGCGCACCGCGTGGCCGTTCTCAGCCAGCAGGTTAGCCACGGCGGTACCAAAACTTCCGCCTCCCAGGACCGCAATAGGGCGCTGTTCAGTCATATGCAATCCGTTAATCCTTACATGGCGATGGCGGCATTATACGGGGCGACCCGCTTGCGGCCAGCCCCCGCGTCAATTCGTGCGCTTGTCGGAAAATGCCACACTTGTGTGAAGTAATTGCAAGTCCCACGACTGGCAAATGGCCCCACCTCAGTTAACATGGGCGGCTATCCGTAATTATCAAGGCTGCACCGTGCATCTGGGCCATCCTCCTCGCTCATCTCTGTTGCTGATATTGCTGTGCAGCACAGCTGCGCTGGCGGATGACCTGTTTCTCGACAGCCAGCCACTGCCGCAAGTGTTGACCGCCACACGCCTCAAGCAATCGGCCGCGGCCGTGCCCGGCAGCATGACAGTGATCGACAGCGAGCTGATCAAGGCCAGCGGCGCACGCGACATCGCCGAACTGCTGCGGCTGGTGCCGGGGATGATGGTCGGCTACACCACCGGCAACCAGGCGGCGGTGAACTACCACGGCACCAGCGCCAGCGACGCGCGACGCATGCAGGTGTTGATCGACGGGCGCTCGGTGTACCGCGCGGGCCTGGCCACCGTGGACTGGAGCGACATCCCGGTGGCCATGGAAGATATCGAGCGCATCGAGGTGTTCCGTGGCCCCAACACCGTCAGCTACGGCGCCAACGCACTGATGGCGGTGGTCAATATCCTCACGCGCTCACCGGCCAACAGCCACGGCTCGCGGATTAAAGTCATCCGTGGCCAACGCGGCATCAACGACTATTACGCCAGCCAGGGTGTGGGCTGGGAAACCGGTGACTTGCGCCTGTCCTTGTCCGGCCAGCAGGACGATGGCTTTGACAGCGACGCCGTCGGTGCCGACCGTCGTGACGGCCGCCGCCTCAACCGCTTCAGCCTGGCGGTGAGCCAGACCCTGAATGCGCAACAGAGTCTCGATTGGCAATTTGATGCTAAGGAAGGCACCAACCAGCGTCCTTATACCTACCTGCCGGTGTTCGCCGGGATTACCGAAGGCGGCACCAATTCCGATGCCGTCGCCAAGGACTATGCCGGGTCGTTGCGCTGGAACTTCGACTTCAACCCCGAACACAGCCTGTACATTCAAGGCTCGGCCCAGCAATGGGACCGCCAGCAGGTCTGGAAAGCCTGTGACGCCAAGGTCTCGTTCAGCCCGGAACTGACGCAGTTGTGGCAGTTGAACCCCAACTATGCCGAACGGTTGGCGCGGCACATGGACACCTACAGCCAGGGCGTTGCACCACCCGGCAGTGCCGCCGAACAAACGCTGGGCAACCAGGTGCTCGACCAGTGGCGCAACGGCGCTAACCAAAGCGTGTGCGGCGACATCGACCAAAGCACCCGCGAAAGCCGCTACGACCTGGAGATTCAGGACACCCTGAGCCTGTCCGATAGCCTGCGCCTGGTCAGCGGCATGAACTACCGTTACGACCGCGCCGACTCCGACACCTACTTCAACGGCACCCTAGACGACACCACCTGGCGCTTGTTCGGCCACCTGGAATGGCGCGCCAGCGAACACTGGCTGCTGCAAGGCGGCGCCATGTACGAAGACACCCACCTGAGCGGCAACTCGCTGACGCCACGGGTGGCGGTCAACTACCTGATCAACCCGCGCCACGGCTTGCGGGCGGTGTACTCCGAGGCGATTCGCTCGCCGGACATGTTCGAGAACAACGTCAACTGGAGCTACCGCGTCACCAATTTGAGTTCCCCGACCTACGGGCAGAACTCCGGGCAATATTTTGTGGTAACGCGAGGCCCCGGCAACCTCGATAAAGAGTTGATGCGTTCACGAGAGCTGGGCTACAACGGCTTCTTTGCCGATTTCGGGTTGAATGTCGACGTGAAACTGTTCTACGACGAAATCACCGAGATGATCAGCTCGCCGCTGCGCAACAACCAATACATTGCCAGCAACGCCAACAGCGCACGGTTCACCGGCGCCGAATCGCAGTTCGACTGGCGCATGAGCAATACCGACCGTCTGCGCCTGACCTATGCTTACGTCGACGCCGCTTCCAGCAACCCGCTGGACAAGGCGCAAACCGCGCGCAACAGCGGCTCGGCCGGTTGGCTGCGCGAGTGGGGCCACGGCTGGTCCAGTGCGCTGTTCTACTATGGCGACGATGCGCTCAACCAATATCGCTTCGAACGGGTCGACCTGCGGGTGGCCAAGCGCATTGCCCTGGGCAAAGCCAATGTGGAGCTGGCCGGCATGTTGCAACAACGCCTCGATAACCAGCCCACCACCTGGGCCGATAACAACTACGACAGTCGCCATGTCCTGTATTTCAGCGCGGAGCTGGAATTCTGACATGGGCGCTCAGTCACGGATGACCCCCTTCTTTATCTCTCGGCTCTGGCGCCGCGCCTTGCTGCTGGTGTGCCTGTTGCTGACCGCGCCGGCGTGGAGCGCCGATATCCTGTTGACCGCCGCCGAAGACGGTGCCGGCGTTCAGGCATTTACCCAGGCCCTCGCCCAGCAACGCCCCGAAGACCAGGTGAGCTTTGTCCCGCTCAAAGACTTGCCCGCGCCGAGCCAGTTGCCGCCCGGCACGCGCCTGATCCTGCTGGACCTGCCCGGCCTCGACTGGCGCCTGCAGGATGACCAGGGCCCGCCGACCCTGGTGTTGCGCATCAGCCGCTTACAGGCACGCCAGCGCCTGGGCACCACCCACCCGGCAAAAATCAGCCTGTTGTGGAGCGACCCGCCGCTGGCACGCCAACTCAAGCTGATCGCCAACATCCTGCCGCAGGCCCAACGCATCGGTGTGCTCTATGGCAGCGACAGTGAGTTCCTGCTGCCGGAGTTGCGCGAGTATGCAGCGCCCATGGGCCTGGAAATCGTGGCGCAACGCTGGGACAACATTAACGACAGCCGCCCGTTGCAAAACCTGCTCAAGAACAGTGACGTGCTGCTCGGGCTCGACGACCCGCAGTTGTACAACCCGAAAACCGTGAAGAACCTGTTGCTCAGCAGCTACGCCCAGCAACTGCCGCTGGTGGGGCCCAACGCCGGGTTCGTCAAGGCCGGCAGCCTGGCCAGCACCTACAGCGACCAGGCCGACTGGCTGGCGGTGCTCGACCGGCTGCTGGATCATCCGCCAGCCAACTGGCCACGCAGCCTGTACCCGCAACACTTCAAAGTCGTGGGCAACCCGCAGGTCGCGCGCTCACTGGGGATCGAACAGGTGGACGAAACCGCCGTCGCCGCCCGCCTGGCCGAAGGAGAAAAACGCCCATGACCTTGCGCCGTCGTTGGGACATCAACACCCGCACCCAGCTCATCACCCTGGGCCCGGCGCTGTTGCTGACCTTGCTGTTGATCAGCTTCTTTACCTTCGTGCGTATCCAGGACCTGCGCCAGGAACTCGACCACACCGGCCAGTTGATCGCCAACCAACTGGCCCCGGCCACGGAGTACGGGGTGATTTCCGGCAACAACGATGTGCTCGAAAGCCTGCTGCGTGCCACGCTGGCCACCCCGCATGTGCGCTTCCTGGAGATTCAGGACAGCACTGAGAACATCCTGGTGTACGTCGAACAACCTTCGGAAAAACACGACCGTTCGCTGTCGGTGAAAGTGTTCCAGGCGCCCATCCGCTTACAGCATATCCAGCTGGGCAATGACTTTTTCCAGGACAACCTCAACGAACCCAAGGCGCCGCGTGCCGATTACCTGGGCCGGGTGATCGTCGGCATGTCCAACGACGCCTTCAGCCAGCGCCAGCAGGAGATTCTGTTCAAGGCCGGCATCCTCGCACTGTTCGCCCTGCTGTTTACCTTCCTGCTCGCGCGACGCCTGGCCGCGAGCCTGTCGCAGCCGATCAGCGCCATGGGCCACGCGGTAAAAGCCATCCAGCAAGGCGACTACAAGACACCGCTGCCGATTGTCGATGATTCGGAGCTGGGCGACTTGTCGCGGCACATCAACAACCTCGCCGAAGGCCTTAACCAGGCCAGCCGCGAACAGCACCAGGCCATGGCCCAGTTGATCCAGACCCGCGAAGAAGCCGAACGGGCCAACAACGCCAAGTCGGACTTCCTGGCGATGATGAGCCACGAGTTGCGCACGCCCATGAACGGCGTGCTGGGTATGCTGCAACTGCTGGAAACCACCGAGATGACCGAGGAGCAGACCGAGTACGCGGCGCTGGCCTCGGAGTCCACCGAGCACCTGCTTAAAGTCATCAACGACATCCTCGACTTCTCACGTATCGAACGCGCCGCGCTGGAGCTGGAACATATCGCCTTCAACCTGGCGGACCTGATCAACAGTTGCGCCCAGGCCTTCCAGCACAGCGCACAGCAGCGTGGGTTGAGCCTGGAATTACCGATTCCGCTGGGCATGGACGCCTTGCGCGTGAGGGGTGACCCGACGCGTATCCGCCAAATCCTGGTGAACCTGATCGGTAACGCGCTCAAATTCACCGAGCACGGCAGCGTCACCGTCGAGCCCCATTGGCAAACTCTCGACCATGAACTGGTGTGGTTCACCTGCACGGTGCGCGACAGCGGCATCGGGATTTCCGCTGAACGCCTGGAGCTGATGTTCGATGCGTTCCAGCAGGCTGACAGTTCCATTTCCAGACGTTACGGCGGCACCGGCCTGGGCCTGCCTATTGCTCGCACGCTGGCCGAACGAATGGGCGGCACGTTGCGCGCGCAAAGCCAGGAAGGCCGTGGCTCGGTATTTACCCTGGAAATTCCACTGGCCATCGACCAGCACAGCTTGCCGGCGATCGCCCTGGACGCCGAGGGCAAGGCCAGCGCGGGTGATGGCCGCCATGTGTTGCTGGTGGAAGACAACCCGGTCAACCGCACCGTGGTCGAGGCCATGTTGCGCAGCCTGGGCTTTGAAGTGAGCCTGGCCACCGATGGCGCCGAGGCAATCCGCAGTGCCGAGAGCCTGATTTTTACCGCGATCCTGATGGATTGCCGCCTGCCGCTGATCGACGGCTACGAAGCCACCCGGCGGATTCGCCAACTGCCCGGCTGCGCCCACCTGCCGATTATCGCGTTGACGGCCAACGCCTTGCAGGGCGATCGCGAAGCCTGTCTGGCAGCCGGAATGAACGATTACCTGGCCAAGCCGTTCAAACGCACGGATTTGCAGCAAATACTGCAGCGCTGGGTGCAATAGCGCCGCGCCATCAACCAACTGCGACTGGCGCGAGAGACGAAAGTGCGGCAGTCTTAGGCACCCAAACGGGCCGATAAACAGGCTCGGTTTAAAATTTCAGTGAACAAGTGTACATTGAGTACCTTGACGCTGTGACTTTCACTACAACGCAATAGTCTATGTGTAGGCTGCCGGTATGAGGCATGAACGCTTCATTCGGTCCGGGAAGATTTACCCTGCCCTGCCGCATGGGATTATTGAGGAGCTCGCATGACCAAACAAAACGCCTTTACTCGGGAAGACCTGCTGCGCTGCAGTCGCGGTGAGCTGTTCGGCCCAGGTAACGCGCAACTGCCCGCCCCGAACATGCTGATGGTGGATCGCATCACCCATATCAGCGAAGAGGGTGGCAAGTACGGCAAAGGTGAATTGGTCGCCGAGCTGGATATCACCCCTGACCTGTGGTTCTTCGCCTGCCATTTCGAAGGCGACCCTGTGATGCCGGGCTGCCTGGGCCTTGATGCCATGTGGCAACTGGTCGGTTTCTACCTGGGCTGGCAAGGCCTGCCAGGTCGCGGCCGCGCCCTGGGTTCGGGCGAAGTGAAGTTCTTTGGCCAGGTCCTGCCGACTGCCAAGAAAGTCACCTACAACATTCAAATCAAGCGCGTCCTCAAGGGCAAGCTGAACCTCGCTATCGCCGACGGTTCGGTGACTGTCGACGGTCGCGAGATCTATACTGCCGAAGGCCTTCGGGTCGGCGTATTCACTTCCACTGACAACTTTTAAGGGTTATCCGCATGCGCCGCGTCGTTATCACTGGTCTGGGCATTGTTTCTTGCCTGGGCAATGACAAAGAGACCGTCACCGCTAACCTGCGTGCAAGTCGCCCTGGCATCCGCTTCAACCCGGAATATGCCGAAATGGGTCTGCGTAGCCAGGTTTCCGGCTCCATTGACCTGCCCCTCGAAGAACTGATTGATCGCAAGATCTATCGCTTCGTCGGCCACGCTGCCGCTTACGCTTACCTGGCCATGAAAGACGCCATTGCCGATTCCGGCCTGAGCGAAGACCAGGTTTCGAACGTACGCACCGGCCTGATCGCCGGCTCCGGCGGCGCATCGACCCTCAACCAGATGGAAGCGCTGGACATCCTGCGCGAAAAAGGCGTGAAGCGCGTTGGCCCGTACCGCGTAACGCGGACCATGGGCAGCACTGTTTCGGCCTGTCTGGCCACCCCGTTCCAGATCAAGGGTGTGAACTACTCGATCTCCTCCGCCTGCGCCACCAGTGCTCATTGCATCGGTACTGCGGTCGAGCAGATCCAGTTGGGCAAACAGGACATCGTATTTGCCGGCGGCGGCGAAGAAGAACATTGGAGCCAGTCGTTCCTGTTCGACGCCATGGGCGCGCTGTCCACCCAGTACAACGAAACCCCGGAAAAGGCCTCCCGCGCCTACGACGCCAAGCGTGACGGCTTCGTCATCGCCGGCGGTGGCGGCATGGTGGTGGTCGAGGAGCTGGAACACGCTCTGGCCCGTGGTGCAAAAATCTACGCGGAAATCGTCGGCTACGGCGCTACTTCCGACGGTTACGACATGGTTGCGCCGAGCGGCGAAGGTGCCATTCGTTGCATGCAGATGGCCATGTCCACCGTGGACACCCCAATCGACTACCTGAACACCCACGGCACTTCGACTCCGGTCGGCGATGCCAAGGAAATGGAAGGCGTGCGTGCGGTATTCGGTGACAAGGCTCCGGCCATCAGCTCCACCAAGAGCCTGTCGGGTCACTCCCTGGGCGCCGCCGGCGTTCACGAAGCGATCTACTGCCTGCTGATGATGGAAGGCAACTTCATGGCCGGCTCGGCCAACATCGACGAGATCGACCCGGTCGTCGCCGATATGCCGATCCTGACCAAGACCGTTGAAAACGCAAAAATCGACACCGTGATGAGCAACAGCTTCGGCTTCGGTGGCACCAACGCCACCCTGGTACTGAAACGCTGGCAGGGCAAGTAAGCCCCGCAGGTTGATCACCTGGAAAAGCCCCGACTGGTTCGGGGCTTTTTTGTGGGCAATGGAATGAGACCGAGTCGCCTTCATCGCAGGCAAGCCAGCTCCCACATATGACGGTGTTCGCCATTCAACATGTGGGAGCTGGCTTGCCTGCGATAGCGTCACCTCGGTCCCAAGCCCTACACCGAAAACCGCGCCACCATGGTATTCAGGTCCACCGCCAACCGCGACAACTCCTGGCTCGCCGCACTGGTCTGGTTAGCGCCCGTCGACGTCTGATGCGCCAGGTCGCGAATATTCATCAAATTGCGATCCACCTCCCGCGCCACCGCTGCCTGCTGCTCCGAGGCACTCGCAATCACCAGGTTGCGCTCGTTGATCAAGGTAAAGGCCGACGCAATCTCCTCCAACGCCGTGCCCGCCGACTTGGCGATATCCAACGTAGAGCGCGCCCGCGTATTGCTCTGCTGCATCGAACTGACAGCTTGATCGGTGCCTTGCTGAATCCCGCTTATCATCAATTCTATTTCCTGAGTCGACTGCTGCGTGCGATGGGCCAGTGCCCGCACTTCATCGGCCACCACCGCAAACCCACGTCCGGCATCGCCCGCGCGCGCCGCTTCGATCGCGGCATTCAGCGCCAGCAAGTTGGTCTGCTCGGCAATCGAGCGAATCACATCCAACACCTTGCTGATGCCATAGACCTTCTGCGCCAAGTCCTCAACCTGGGTCGCGTTGGATGTGACGTCATCGGCCAGCGCTTCAATCGACACCACTGTCTGATGCACCTGCTCGCGCCCACGCTGGGCAATGCGGTCAGACTCGCGGGACGCCTGTGACGTGGCCACCGCATTGCTCGCCACCTCCTCCACCGCCGCGGTCATCTGGTTGACCGCCGTGGCCGCCTGTTCAATTTCCTGGTTCTGCTGGTGCAAACCACGGGTCGCATCTTCAGTCACACAACTGAGTTCTTCAGAAGCCGAGGCCAATTGGTTCGAAGACTCGGCAATCCGTCGAATGGTGTCGCGCAGGTTCTCCTGCATGCCCTTGAGCGCCTGCTGCAAGCGCGCGGGTTCATCGTTGCCGGTTACGTTGATCTCACCAGTGAGGTCGCCGCCTGCCACGCCCTGGGCAACCTTCAGCGACTGCGCCAACGGCAGCACGATGCTGCGGGTCAGCCATACCGCCAGGCCAATGGTGATCAATGCTGTGAGCACTATCATGCCAACCACCCATGTGCGCGATTGGGTGAACACGCTCTGCGCGAGGTTCGCGGCCTGGTTGGCACTGGCCTTGTTCAAGGCGACCAGGTCGTGCAGGGTCGCGGCCATCTCATCGGCCAGTTGATTCATCTCCCCATTGACGATCCTGATCGCATCCTCCAGCTGGTTGGCCTTGGAAAACGCCATCACCTGCTCCTGACGTTGCAGGTATTGCTGCTCCTGGTTTTTGAAACGATCAAACAGTACACGCTCTTCGGGCAGTACGATCAACCCTTCGTAGAGCGTCTGCGCATGGTGCAGGCCGTTTTTCAGGTCGGTGAGCTTCTGTTCGTTCTGCGCCAACGCCTGCGGGTCACGGTTGACCACCAAACGCAGGGTGAGGGCACGCACCCGCAACAGGTCCTGGCTCATCTCCCCCACCGCCATCACGCTGGGCAGCCAGTTGTTCTCCACCTGATCGGACTGCTGGCGCATATTGGCCATCTGCAGCAGGGCGAAGCCGCCCAGGGCAAACACCATCAATGCCAGCACGCCAAAGCCTAAGCCTGCGCGCGGGGCGATATTCAAACTACGGATACTCATGCCTGGATTCCTTCCGAATGCGCTGCATCCACCTGCAGCAGGTCTCCTGAAAGGTATCGGCCCTTTGTCGCGTTTGCGTAAGACGAAAACGCGATATCAACGCGCTTGGCAATCGCGCGGGCAGCCATTGGAAAAAACACGGAACACTGAAGTGCCAGCATGCTCTATAACTGCATGACCTTTTACTGCCCTCGTGAGGTTTGCCATGCCTGTTACCGTCAATACGCTTAACCACGACAACTTTCGCCACAGCGTGAACATCAACAACCACGAACTGTTCACCGACCTGCCCAAGAGCCTGGGCGGTGATGATTCGGCGCCCTCGCCCCACGATTATTTCGACGCCGCCCTGGCCTCGTGCAAGGCGCTGACCGTCAAGCTCTACGCGCAGAAAAAAGACATCCCGCTCACCGGCGTCACCGTGGAAGTTACCCACGACAGCTCAGAGGAGCAAAAAGGCAAGTACAAGCTCAACGTCAAGCTGACGCTCAAGGGCGTACTCAGCGATGAGCAGCGCGATGAACTGCATCGCGTCGCCGATAAGTGCCCGGTACACAAGCTGATGACCACCGCCGACGTCACCATCGAAACCAAACTGTCCGAAGGCGCTTTCAGCCAGTAGCCCCAACCTCCCGTCGAGCGGGTTATGCTCAGTAGCACCTAACCCGCTCAGACAGGGACGCCCCATGACCACCCTCACCGTGATCCGCCCGCGCGCCGAAGACGTCGAAGGCCAGCCGATCCTGCGACCGCTGCCGTCACGCGAATGCCGCAGCGTCGGGCCTTTTGTGTTTTTCGACCATATGTTGTCGACCCGCTATGCACCCGGCACCGGCATGAATATCCGCCAGCACCCGCATATCGGGCTGTCCACCCTCACCTACCTGTTCGAAGGCGCCCTGCAACACAAGGACAGCCTGGGCTCGGACCAGGTAGTGCAAGCCGGCGACGTCAGCTGGATGACCGCCGGCAGCGCAATTGCCCACGTCGAGCGCACGCCCGAAGCCCTCAAGGCCAGTGGTTTCAGCCTGCACGGCCTGCAGGTGTGGCTGGCCTCGCCCAAGGACCATGAAACCGGGCCGGGCCACTACAGCCATCACCCGGCGGCAAGCCTGCCGGTGAGCGATAACCTGGGCGTGCAGATTCGCCTGATCGCAGGCGCGGGCTTCTGCCTTAAATCGCCGGTGCCGGTGCTGTCGCCTACGTTATATGCCGAGGTGCAGATGCACACGGCCACGACGCTGCTGATCCCGGATGAGCATGAGGAGCGCGCGGTGTATGTGCTGGACGGCGAGGTGCAGTTGGACGGTGAGGCAG
>NZ_VBVZ01000109.1 GCF_005863185.1 Pseudomonas edaphica | reverse complement strand
GCCATCGACCCTGGCAGCATCGTCAACCCGGCGATCATCGAGGCCCAGGTCAACGGCGCCGTAGCGTTGGGCTTGTCACAAACGTTGGTGGAAGAAGCGGTGTACGTGGACGGTAAACCACGGGCGCGCAACTACGACCTTTACCCGATCCTGCCACCCTCGCGGATGGCCAAGGTGCACGTAAAGATCGTCGAGAGCGGCGAAAAGATGGGCGGTATCGGCGAGCCGCCGCTACCCGCAGTGGCGCCTGCCGTGGCCAATGCGGTGGCGCACTTGACCGGCCAGCGCATCCGCAGCCTGCCCCTGAGCCGCTACACCTTCGCCTGACCGACAAGGAACGCCTATGAACAACCAACGATTGGCTAGAACCGCTGGCTGGCTGGTGCTGGCCGGCGCAGTCGCCGCCGGCCTGCTGGCCTGGTACGTCACCCGTCAACCTGCTTCGCCGTTTGAACAGGCCAACGCCACGGCTGACCCGACACTGGTCAGCCGTGGCGAGTACGTCGCCCGCGTCAGTGATTGCGTGGCCTGCCACAGCCTGCCGGGCAAAGCGCCGTTTGCCGGCGGCCTGGAGATGGCCACGCCGCTGGGCGCCATTCATGCCACCAACATCACGCCCGACAAAAACGTCGGCATCGGCACCTACAGCCTGGCCGACTTCGACCGCGCCGTGCGCCACGGCGTGGCACCGGGCGGGCGACGGCTCTACCCGGCCATGCCCTACCCGTCCTACGTGAAACTCAGCGACGACGACATGCGTGCGCTGTATGCGTTTTTTATGCAAGGCGTGCAACCGGCCAGCGAGCCGAACATTCCCAGCAGCATCCCGTGGCCACTGAACATGCGCTGGCCCATCGCACTGTGGAACGGCGTGTTCGCGCCGACTAAAACCTATGCCGCCAAACCCGAGCAGGACGCGTTGTGGAACCGTGGCGCCTATATCGTCCAAGGCCCCGGCCACTGCGGCAGTTGCCACACGCCGCGTGGGCTGGCGTTCAACGAGAAGGCATTGGACGAGTCCGGCGCGCCGTTCCTCGCCGGTGCCTTGCTCGACGGCTGGTACGCACCCAGCCTGCGCCAGGACCACAACACCGGTTTGGGCCGCTGGAGCGAGCCGGAGATTGTGCAATTCCTCAAGACCGGGCGTAACAAACACGCAGTGGTGTATGGCTCGATGACCGAGGCGTTTAACAACTCCACGCAGTTCATGCAAGACGACGATCTGGCGGCCATTGCGCATTACCTCAAATCACTGCCGGGCGACCCGCAGCGTGACGGTTCGCCGTGGCAGTACCAAACGGCAGCGCTCGACACGAGCGCACCGGGTGCCCACACCTATGCCACCCGCTGCGCCTCCTGCCATGGCCTGGACGGCAAAGGCCAGCCGGAGTGGATGCCACCGTTGGCCGGTGCTACCTCAGCCTTGGCCAAGGAAAGCGCCTCGGCGATCAACATCACCCTCAATGGCTCGCAACGCATCGTGACCGCCGGTATGCCGGACGCGTACCGCATGCCGGCATTCCGCGAGCAATTGTCCGACCAGGAAATCGCCCAGGTGTTGAGCTACGTGCGCGGTACATGGGGCAACAACGGCGGCGCGGTGGAGGCTGCGGCGGTGAACAAGCTGCGCGGGCATACCGACCCGGCCAGTAGTAGCCCGATTATCCTGCACATGCGCTAACAGATCGTTCCCACGCTCCCGCGTGGGAACGATCTGATGGCCGCAGGCTACCAGCCATACAAGAGGGTCCAGAGGATACAGCCAGCAAACCATACCATCCCAAAATGATACGGCCACACCGCCCAACGCTTGAGGGACAGAGGGACGGCCGCCACCTCTGCCTCGGTCACCTCGCCTCTTTTAATGTGAAATTTAGGCATGCCCAACAGGTCACTGATCACAAGCATGCGATGAAACCTGTCGATGTGCTTGTTTCTGCCCCAAAACCGTTTGTTGGCGCAGACCACCTCGTTTTCGCTGAAGTAGCTTTCCAGGGCTTCGAGCTTTGTGCACTCGGCGTAGAAAGTGAGTCCGCCAAAAACGAACGTCGCTATGGATAGAATGATTGCAAGGATGAGTTGAAAATCCATGCTTATGCGCCCTCTGGCTGAAAGATCAGATCACCGTCGATCTCTTCGATTTGCCCGCCCAGAAACGCACCGAAATCGCCAACTACATTGCCTACTGCAAACCCTCCCGCAGCGCCGCCGATCACTGCGCAAGCCAGGTCACCGTTTCCTTTAGCCACGACGCCCAAAAAAACCTTGCAGCCGAGACGGGCTATTTTCGCGCCCGCCTTCCCTCCGCCATAAGCGCCCCCTACGCCACCCACCAACTTCCCCGTTTCCACATACTTCGCCCGCCGACACTGCGCCTCGCGCCCCTCCACACACGCCTCCTTGATCTCCAACCCTGCCACGCCCACGTCCAGTGCCAAGCCCACATAGGTGCCCATCCCCAACCACTTCGAGGTCTGCGCAATGCTCCGCATCCGCTGCGCATACCCGGCAATCTCACCCTTGTGCAGATAGCTTTTGGTTGAAACCCCCAATATCTTTTTCAGCGCCTGATTACCTCGCAACCCCGTGCCAAATCGCGCCGCGCCTTGCAACTGGGTATCCAGCAGCCCAAACAGCGCCTGGCGCTGGCGCAAAAAAGCCTCACGCTCCAAGCCTGCGGTTTTCAGGCGCTGGTGCAGCCGCTCAATCTCTTCCAGCGTCTGCGCCACTTCGTCCAGATGCCGCGCCCACGCCGATGTTGAGCTGCCCACTCCCAACGAGCCGTACCCGAGAAGACTTTGCAGCAGGTCATAGTTGTTGACCACTTGGGTGGCGGCGCGCGCGTCCAGCTCCCGACCGATTGCCTCGGCATGGCGCACAAGCCAGGCCTCTTCCAGCGAACAGGTCACGCTGCAGGGATCGGGAATAATCACCAACTGCCCAGGCCTCACCAGCCCATGACGCAGGTGCCGGTTCAGCACATCATAATGATCGGCACGCTGCCGTCCCGGGGCATGACCCATCAACTGGTTTTTCAAGCTGATGTAGTCCGTGAGGCGGTCGTTGATATAGCCCTGCGCCATGCTTCGTATCCCTGAATGCAATGAAGATGGCGTTGGAATATAAGCAGGCGAACAGGGCTCGGACACAAGGTCGGGAAGGCTGAGTGATATTTGGGAAGTTGCCTACATCACTAGAAATTAACGCCTACAAAAATGGCCGGACTTGATAGATCGTTCCCACGCTCCCGCGTGGGAATGCAGCCCGTGACGCTCCGCGTCGCACCTGCGCAAAACTTGAATGTTGTGAGCGGGACGCAGAGCGTCCCAGGCTGCATTCCCACGCAGAGCGCGGGAACGATCTGTGGCGAGATTAGTGGCATTTGGTCATGGTTTTTAAAGGGCCAGCAGGGCGCGTCCCTTTAAATTGCAGGACGTTTCCTAGACAATCCTTGCCGCCTTGTGCCTGTTGGAATCGATGGCTAGTCTGCGATCCGTCACTGCTTATCAGTGATCGGGTTTAGTCGCTCGGGTCTTACATGGCGCATGGTCCTCCGTGAAGTTTTATGGTGGCTGTGCGTAGGGCACCTTCGGGTGCGCCGGTTTTCCATGTGACCGGTCGACTAACCTGCGTACAGCTGCCACCCTCGTTTAGTCGCGACAAGTGTCAGCTCCAACCATGTGGAGTTACACCATGAAAAAAGTCGTCCCCGACCCACCCCGCAACGCCGCCAAAGACCGCGCCGCCTTCAACCGCGCCATTGACCATTACCTGCCCTCCAACGGCGTTAAAATCGAAGACCTGAGCTTCGAAGACGCCCTGCTCTACACCGCCAGCTTGCTCGACAGTGCTTCAGCTACTGCACTCAATTGCGGTGATTTGCTGGCCAGCCCGCAGCGCGCGAAGATTCTGGCGGTGTGGCATTTGCTGGAGATGGCCAAGACCACCGTGGACCGATCCATCGAGTGCCTTAAACCCACAGCCCCGCCTGCCTGAACACAATAAAAACGGTGGGAGCTGGCTTGCTCGCGAATGCGGTGGGTCAGACCCAGAGATGCTGACTGAACCACTGCATCCGCGAGCATGCCAGCTCCCACATTTGACCTGCGTCATTTAATAGGCCTCATCACATTTGTTAACCGTTTATTTGACGTTTTTTTCTCATCTGCGCCTCTACATTCGCCGCGCCCAAACATGCAAATGATTCCTATTGGTCTAGTCTCAATCGACCCCTCACGGGCTTCCCGTGCCTACATAAAAACCGGAGCATTCAACGTATGGCTTCCCGTCTACCGTCTTTCCTCACTAAAGCCCTGCTCGCCACTGCATTGGTTGGCGCCGGGCAAGTGTATGCCGCCGAAACCGCCGGCATCGTGGTGTACAACGCCCAGCACGAAAGCCTGACCAAGGCCTGGGTTGAGGGCTTCACCGAGGAAACCGGGATTCCGGTAACCATCCGCAATGGCGACGACACCGAGATGGGCAACCAGCTCGTGCAGGAAGGTGCAGCCTCACCGGCCGACGTGTTCCTCACCGAAAACTCCCCGGCCATGGTGCTGGTGGACAACGCCGGGCTGTTCGCGCCAGTAGCGCCGAGCACGTTGGAACAAGTGGACGCCGCCTACCGCCCCGCCCACGGCAAGTGGCTGGGCATCGCCGCACGTTCGACGGTGTTCGTGTACAACCCGAGCAAACTCAAAGAAGCCGAGCTGCCAAAGTCCCTGCTGGACCTGGCCTCGCCAAGCTGGAAAGGCCGCTGGGCTGCCTCACCGGCCGGTGCCGACTTCCAGGCCATCGTCGCCGCCGTGCTGGAACTCAAAGGCGAAGCCGCCACCCTCGACTGGCTCAAGGCGATGAAGGCCAACGCGAGCATCTACCGTGGCAACAGCGCGGTGCTTAAAGCCGTCAACGCCGGCCAGGTCGACAGCGGCGTGATTTATCACTACTACAGCTTTGTCGACCAATCCAAGACCGGCGAAAACAGCAAAAACACCCAATTGCACTACTTCAAACACCAGGATCCAGGCGCCTTTGTGAGCATCTCCGGCGCCGGTGTATTGGCCTCCAGCAAGCATAAAGAAGAAGCCCAGGCCTTCTTGAAGTGGATCACCGGCAAAGACGGACAGGCGATCCTCAAGGACGGCAACTCGTTCGAATATGCCGTGGGCCAGGGCGCACAGTCCAACCCCAAGCTGACACCGCTGGCCCAGCTGGACGCGCCGAAAGTGGACGCCTCCAAGCTCAACAGCAAAAAGGCCGTCGAACTGATGACCCAAGCCGGACTGCTCTGATTGCTGCCTGAACCTTTAGCTCCCGCCTTAACGCAGGCGCAACCGCGTAAACGCGCCCACGGTTTGTTTAAAAGCCGTGGGGGCACGTGGGTCACCAGTTTGTCAGTAGTGGTGTCGCTGCTGGCGCTGCTGCCCATTGCGTTTGTGATCGGCGTGTCCTGGCAAATCGGCTGGGCGCAGATTGAAGCGTTGGTGTGGCGTCCGCGTGTGGGTGAACTGCTGGTCAACACCGTGTTGCTGGTGGTGTTCACCCTGCCCTTGTGCGTGGTGCTGGGCATTGCGCTGGCGTGGCTGACCGAGCGCACCAACCTGCCAGGGCGCCGTGTGTGGTCGCTGCTGGCGGTTGCGCCGCTGGCGGTGCCGGCGTTTGTGCACAGTTACGCCTGGGTCAGCCTGGTGCCGTCGATGCATGGTTTGCCGGCCGGCGTGCTGGTCTCGGTGATTGCCTATTTCCCGTTTTTGTACTTGCCGGTGGCGGCGACCTTGCGCCGGCTCGACCCTGCCATTGAAGACGTGGCCGAGTCCCTGGGCCTCAAGCCCTGGGCGGTATTTTTTCGCGTGGTGCTGCCGCAGTTGCGCCTGGCGATCTGCGGCGGCGCACTGCTGGTGGGCCTGCATTTACTCGCCGAATACGGCCTGTACGCGATGATTCGTTTCGACACCTTCACCACCGCAATTTTCGATCAGTTCAAATCCACCTTTAATGGCCCTGCCGCCAATATGCTTGCGGCGGTGCTGGCGCTGTGTTGTTTGGCGATGCTCACGGCGGAATCCGCCGCACGCGGGCATGCGCGTTATGCGCGGGTCGGCTCCGGCAGCGCCCGCGAGCAACGTATTGTGAGCCTGCGCACGCGCACCACGCTGCTTGCCCTTGGCTTGCAAGGGCTGACCTGCGCGCTGGCCCTGGGTGTGCCGTTGATCACCCTGGGCAAGTGGCTGATCGCCGGTGGCCGTGAGGTATGGCAGTTCAACGAACTGCTGCCCGCGCTGGAGCAGACCGTGCTACTGGGCGTGGCCGGTGCCGTGCTGACCACCTGTGCGGCGGTGCCGATTGCGTGGCTGTCGATTCGGGCGCCAGGGCGTTTACAGCGCATCCTGGAAAGCTGCAACTACATCACCAGTTCGTTGCCCGGCATTGTGGTGGCGCTGGCCTTGGTCACAGTGACCATTCATTTCGCCCGGCCGATCTACCAGACCACCATCACCGTGCTGCTCGCCTATTTGCTGATGTTCCTGCCACGGGCGCTGGTGAGCCTGCGCGCGGGTATCGCCCAGGCGCCGGTAGAACTGGAAAACATGGCGCGCAGCCTCGGCCGTTCGCCGGGCCGCGCCCTGTGGCTGATCACGTTGCGGCTGGCCGCGCCTGCTGCGGCTGCGGGTGCGGCGCTGGTGTTCCTGGCGATCACCAACGAGTTGACCGCCACCTTGCTGCTGGCGCCTAACGGCACGCGCACCCTGGCCACCGGTTTCTGGGCGCTGACCAGCGAAATCGACTACGCCGCTGCCGCGCCTTACGCGCTGATCATGATCCTGTTGTCACTGCCGTTAACCGGCCTTCTCTACCATCAATCCAAACGCACGGCAGGCCGATGAACGCCCTCGAACTCAACGCCCTCTGCAAGACCTTCGGCACCCAGCGTGCCCTGGCGGACGTCTCCCTGGCGGTGCCCACCGGCAGCCGCACAGTGATCGTCGGGCCTTCGGGCTCGGGCAAGACCACCTTGCTGCGCATGATCGCCGGCTTTGAATTCCCCGACACCGGCAGCCTCACGCTCAACGGCCAGGTATTGGTCGACGCCACCCACGCGGTGCCGGCCCACCAGCGCCAGATCGGCTATGTGCCGCAGGATGGCGCGCTGTTCCCGCACATGACGGTGGCCGACAATATCGGCTTTGGCCTGGCCACCCAAGGTGAAGCCCGGCACACACGCATCGCCGAACTGATGGACAGCGTGGCCCTCGACGCCAACATGGCCCGGCGCTGGCCCCATGAACTGTCTGGCGGCCAGCAGCAACGCGTGGCACTCGCCCGGGCCTTGGCCCAGCAACCCCGGTTGATGTTGCTGGATGAACCGTTTTCCGCGCTGGACACCGGCCTGCGCTCGGCCATGCGCAAAATGGTCGCGCGCCTGCTGAGCGACGCGGGCATCACCACCATTCTGGTCACCCACGATCAAAGTGAAGCGCTGTCGTTTGCCGACTAATTGGCAGTGATGCGCCAGGGGCGCCTGGTGCAGGCGGGCCACCCGATGGACCTGTACCAATACCCGGTCGATGAGCAAACCGCGTTGTTCCTCGGCGAAGCGGTGGTGATGCCCGCCCGTATTGAAGCTGGCTGGGCGCATTGCGGGCTGGGCCGTGTGCCGGTGGACAGTACGGCGGACCACGCAGCAACGCGGATCATGCTGCGCCCGGAGCAATTGCAGCTGAGTACCACCGACCTGTCGGGCTGTCGTGGTGTCGTGACCGAGCGCGAATTCGGCGGCAATACCTGCACGTTGACCGTGGTGTTGCAGCCTGCCGAGGATGAACCGGGCCAGGCGATTCTGGTGCGCAGTTCCGGCCTGCAAGCCCCGCCCACCGGCAGTGTGGTGCACCTCACGACACTCGGCACGGCGCATGTATTGAAAAAAACCCAGGCCCTCAGTCTCAGCTAAGTGTCGGGGCTTACCTTCTCCCCTGCGCCAACCACTGCGCAGTCAAGGAGAGGTAACCCCGATGAATGCCACAGCAGCCCGTTGGCTGAACAAAGTACCCGAGGTGACGCTGTCATTCTGGGTGATCAAGATACTGTCCACCACCGTGGGCGAAACCGGCGCGGATTACCTCGCCGTGGATGCAGGCTTCGGCGCCGGCTGGACCAGCATCGGCATGGCCGCTTTGCTGGGGCTCGCGTTGTTCGGCCAACTGCGCACCAAGGCCTACACGCCGTGGATCTACTGGCTGACGGTGGTGCTGGTGAGCATCGTCGGCACGCAGATCACCGATATCCTCACCGATAAGCTCGACGTCAGCCTGTACACCAGTACGGCGATTTTTTCGGTGCTGCTCGCGCTTAACTTCATCGTCTGGTATCGCACCGAGCGCAGCCTGTCGATCCGCGACATCGTGACCCCACGGCGCGAGTGGTTCTACTGGACCACCGTGCTGTGCACCTTCGCTTTAGGCACCGCCGCCGGTGACCTGGCCACCGAAGCCCTGGGCCTGGGCTTTACCCTCGGCGCGGTGATTTTCGCCGGTTTAATCGGCGTGACACTGCTGGCCTGGCGCCTGGGCGTCAACAGCGTGCTGACCTTCTGGATCGCCTACATCCTCACCCGCCCGTTCGGAGCCTCCCTCGGCGACCTGCTCACCCAAGCCAAGACGTATGGCGGCCTGGGCATGGGCGCCAGTTGGACCAGCGCGCTGTTCTTGTGCGTGATCGTGTTGCTGGTGGCCGTGGCGCAAATCAGCATCGGCAGCCGTAAAACCCTCATTCAATAAACTCTCACTCCAAGGAAACTGCCATGAGCAAAGTTCGCAATGTGATCCGCCATGCCGCCATTGTTTCAGCGATTTTTATGCTGGGCATCGCCACCGGTTGTTCCAAGCCGGCTGACAAACCTGCCAGCGCGGCCAACCCCACCAGCAGCCAGCGCCATATGTCGCAACTGGGTGATCTGTCGGCGTTTCGTAACATCGCGGTAGACGTTTCCGGTCTTGTCGCCAAGAACGACCTGGCAGGTGCCAAAGCCCGCATCAAAGACCTGGAAACCAGCTGGGACAGCGCTGAAGCCGGGATCAAGCCACGTGCCGCCAACGACTGGCACGTGCTCGACAAAGCCATCGACCGCGCCCTCTCGGCCCTGCGTGACGGCAACCCTAACCAGGCAGAGTGCAAAGCCTCGATGGACGACCTGCTCAAGACCTTCGACCTGATGAAGGGCTGATATCGGACAAATGCCTGCCCAGGTGCTTCAATACACACGCGGCGATCACCTCGCCGCGCGTGCTTTTTGTGCGGAGAGACTTATGCGAATACTGCTGGTCGAGGACGACCCGATGATTGGCGATGCGATCCAGCGTGCGCTCAGCGACGCGAGCTATGCCGCTGACTGGGTCAAGAATGGCCTCACCGCCCTCGCCGCCCTCGACACCCATCCCTATGACCTGGTGCTGCTCGACCTTGGCCTGCCTGGCAAGGATGGCCTCGACGTGCTGGACACGATTCGCGCACGCAACAACCCCGTACCCTTGCTGATCATCACCGCCCGCGACAGCCTCGACGACCGCCTGCGGGGCCTAGACGGCGGCGCCGATGATTACTTGCTCAAGCCCTTTGATATCCCGGAATTGCTCGCACGCATGCGTGCGGTATTACGCCGCAAAGGCGGCAGCGCTCAATCGTTGCTGGGCAATGGCGTGGTGACGCTGAACCTGCTCACCAAGCAAGCCAGTACGCAAGAACAGCATGAGGTCGCCCTTTCCAGTCGCGAATTTGCGCTGCTGCAAGCGCTGTTGATTCGTCCCGGCGCCATCCTTTCGCGCAGCGAGTTGGAAGACCGCTTGTATGGCTGGGGCAATGAGGTGGAAAGCAACGCCATCGAATTCCTGATTCACGCCTTGCGGCGCAAATTGGGCACTCACGTGATCAAGAACGTCAGGGGCATGGGATGGATGGTTTCAAAAAACGTCTGAGCGAGTCAGTGCAACTGCGCCTGTCGGTGGCGTTATCCCTCGCTATTTTGCTGGTGGCCTTGGTGGCCAGCGTGTTCGCCTTTGTCTCGGCGTTTGAAGAAACCCACGAACAGCAGGACGCCACCTTGCGCCAGGTGGCGATGCTGTATGACCGCCAGCACATGACCCTGCAATACCCACAAGGCCCGGCGCTTAAAGGCGATGACGAAGAAACCCGGGTGATCATCCAGCACCTGAGTGACAGCCCAAGGGCCACGGGCACCACGGATGAAGCCTTGCCTTTGCCGTTTCCGGCCAGCCTCGCCGATGGCCTGTCCACCGTCGCCATGGTCGGCGAAAATTTTCGCGTGCTGGTGCACACCACCGCCCGTGGTGAACGCATCGCCGTGGCCCAGGAATCCGATGCCCGCGACAAGGACGCCCGCGAAAGCGCCTGGCGCAGTTTGTTGCCGTTCCTGATTCTGTTTCCGGTGTTGTTACTGGTGGTCGGCGACTTGGTGCGCAAGTTGTTTCGCCCCATTGGCGTGCTTGCCGCAGAGATCGACCAACGGGCCGAGCAGGAACTGCACCCGATTGAAGAGCAGCACCTGCCCAGCGAAGTACGCCCGTTTGTGGTCGCGATCAATCGCCTGCTGGCACGCGTCGGGCAGTCCATGGACAGCCAACGGCGCTTTGTCGCCGATGCCGCCCATGAACTGCGTTCACCGATGACCGCCCTGGCGCTGCAAGCCGACCGGCTGGCCGCCACCGAGCTATCGCCCGTCAGCCGCGAGCGGTTTGAGCCGCTGTCACGCGGCATTCAACGCGGGCGCAAACTGATTGATCAATTGCTGAGCCTGGCGGCGGCGCAGTCGGCGTCTGAGCGGGCGCAAACCACACTGTCGGTGCATACCGTGTACCGCCAGATACTGGAAGATTTGCTGCCGTTGGCCGAGAGCAAACAGATCGATATCGGCGTTGAAAGCACCCAGGATGTGCAGGTGACGTTCAACGAATTGGACCTGTTTACGCTGGTGAAAAACCTGGTGGATAACGCCATTCGCTATACCACGCCGGGTGGGCGTATCGACCTGTCGGTTGCGCTGGAGGCTGACGCCGTGAAACTGCAAATCAAGGATTCGGGCCCTGGTATTCCTATAGAAGAACGGGCACGAGTGTTTGATCCGTTTTACCGCAGCCTGGGCACCGACGAGGCCGGCTCCGGGTTGGGGTTGTCGATCGTCAAGGCGATCGCCGATCGCACAGGAGCGCGGGTGCAGTTGGGGTTTACGGATGTGGGGGAGCAAAAGGGGTTATGTGTGACGGTGTGGTTGCACGTTGATCGGATTTGAGCACGCCCGGTCGGGGTGTGAAATTGAGCTGCGAGTGGCCGCGGGAGTGACAGATTTTTGTATGCGGGCCGGTAGCGGCCTGCCGTCAGGGTCTGACCCTGAGGGATCCAAGACGCTCCGGACGCCCTATCCAGCGCCAGGACGGTGACGCGTTATTACTCATCGTTGTCCCCTTTTTCTTATAAGCTGGCAGTCGCAATGCCGAAACCGAGAACGCAAAAATCGATTGGATAAAGATCCAAGAAGGATCAGCTAATTATTAGAATAAACGCCGCTTATACCGTCTATTTGACGAACATTAGGCAGGCAAGACCTGCGGGCTTGATCCGCAGCTGTTGAATGGGTTCCACACCCTCAACATCTCCGACTTTTTTTATTACACCAATCCCGCAGTAACTCTGATCGTAGTTAAAAATGGGAAGGAAGCCTGTCTTAGGCTCACTCCAAGAACCTGTCTTCAAGGTGTATGTAGCGCCGTCCTGCGGTGTGAACGAAAAGTGCACTAGACACTGTTTGCCTCCGATTACTCTTTCGTAGGTCAATACCAGTTTTTTACCCACGGCAATCCGCGATTCGATAAAGTCACCGGAATAGGGCAGCGGTGTGAGCCCCGCGTAGCAACCTTTTTCATTGAAGGTTATGGCATCCAGGGTGGTTCCATGTTCATTTTCAAGGCGAATCGTTGCCGAAGGCGCACCCGAAGGTGGGAAGTCGTATTGCTTGCCCTGTAATATCGAATTACAACCGCTGAGCGCCACGGTTCCTGCCAACAGAGTACAGCAGACAAATATTTTATTTCCGTACATAATTTCTTCCTAATACCATCGGGCTCATCCGGTAAAAACCAGGGGCCGCAAATTGTTGAAAATCAGTAGAAAAAAGGGGACAAGCAACAAGTAGACGAATTTATTTAATTCTCCGAGCTTTTTGTTACTTAAATAAATCTGTCCCCTTTCCCCGTTTAACTCTCGCTTCACAAGTGTCGCTTGCAACTGACAACTGAAAACTCCCGAGAAAGCACTTCAAACCCTGTGCCCCCATAGTCTTTCAGCCTATATTTAACTCCTTCAAGCTGATCAACTGAGACGTCATCCACTTTAACTTCGCTCAAGTAAAAACTCCCACACACATCAGGAACTGCTAAACGACGAACCCCTGTAAACCCTAAAACAACTTCAAACGCCGACTGCTCAGACTCATAAAGCATCTCTAGGGTAACCCTGTAAGTATCAACTGCGTGCCCCATATTTTCTCGCTGTAAGCTGAGCCCCAGCACAAGATTTAGATTATAGAAATCAAAATCTGGAATAATGGAAAGCTTCTCAACGCCCTCAAATCTGATTTCAAGTGGCCGCATATTCCCTCCTAGTAATCTGGATGCACGTCAGGCTTGGCACCTTTGACATTTTGATTTCGCTCCACATCTCGCACATGATGGTGGGGATTAGGACGCACGTCAGGTTGCCCATGATCGGTCACGTGAACAAAAAAGGGGACAGATTTATTTAATTCTCCGAACTCTTTGTTACCTAAATAAATCTGTCCCCTTTTCCTCCCCATAAGAATCGGGAGTTTACCCTTGCAACGGATACTGAACACCACCACGCGTTCCCGTGACCGTCACATTCGTTTCCCTGAGTCCCTTGGTATAATCTAAATCAATAGTATTACCGGCAGAGTCCGTAATGAACCTGGGTGTATTTGGAGCGTTAGTAGTTGCTTTTGCACTGACTAATTATCGACTATGGCCAATACTCTACGGTATAACTGCCTTCTAGCTCTTGTTGTATCGATTTAGCCAGTTGCTCCCCCTCGGCTGCATGTTGAAGCTCTGCATCAGGCGAGGCAAAACCAGAGTCGGGTGGGTAATCGCTGTTGAACGTTGACTGGTACCTACTATCCCACTCACTGATTTGGGCTTTCAGCTCTTGAGAAAGGGGCAAATCTTCGATATCAACGTGCCCCATTCTATCCGGATCTGGCCAGAATATCGGCCCAGCCAAATACTCACTCGTTAGTCTTAACCTGATCATGGCAATGGTTTCCAAGAACTGACTGGATTAGCTCGAACCACGAAGCCGTTTGAGCCAACCCCAACTGCGATGTTTTGCTCAACATAAAAAAGCATAAAAAAGGGGACCATAAAAAAGGGGACAGATTTATTTAGCCCTGCTCCCTTTTTCTGGAAAGACTTCACCCAAGAAAGCGAAAAATAAATCTACCCCCCCTTTTTTCCCTTTTTCCTCGGAAATAAACAATCAGCTATCAAGCCTTAACTTGATCTGAGCACCGTCTGGAAGGTCTTTAATTTGACGAGCAATATCAGCCCTAAGCTTCATTCCTTTGACAGCATCAATCGAATACAGATTATTTAATACAAACCCCCCACCTAATACACAAGGTATTTTCGGCAATAAGCGTTTTCCAGCAGCAAGCTGACCCTTCTTTTTTTGCCATCGGTGCGCCAACGGATACCCCGTAAGCACCTCATAATCACTCACTAGTAG
>NZ_VBVZ01001099.1 GCF_005863185.1 Pseudomonas edaphica | reverse complement strand
ATCGCAGGCAAGCCAGCTACCACAGGGGAATGCATTCCAAATGGGCAGCTCGGTCCACTGTGGGAGCTGGCTTGCCTGCGATAGGGTCGGTACTGCTGGTGGAGATTGCTGCTAGTTAAACTCATCCCCCACCGGATACCGGCTGTCATTCAAGCTCTCTTTGATCTTGCGCAGATGCGGCTGGAAATCCACCCCACGGCGCAAGGTCATGCCGGTTGCCAGCACGTCCAGCACCGTTAACTGAATGATCCGCGATGTCATCGGCATGTAGATGTCAGTGTCTTCCGGCAATGGAATGTTCAAGCTCACCGTACTGGCCTTGGCCAAGGGCGAGTTCTCGGCAGTCACGCCCAGTACCGACGCACCGTTTTCCCGGGCGATACGCGCCACTTCCACCAACTCGCGGGTGCGCCCGGTGTAGGAAATGATCACAAACAGCTCGCCGGTGTGCGCCACAGACGCGATCATGCGCTGCATCAGCACGTCGGCATGGGCGGTCACGGCCAGGTTGAAACGGAAGAACTTGTGCAGCGCATCCATGGCCACCGGTGCCGAAGCGCCCAGGCCAAAGAAGTGGATCTGCCGCGCCTGGATCAACAAATCCACGGCCTTGCTGATCAGCGCCGGGTCGAGGGCCTGGCAGGCGCTGTCCAGAGAGGCAATGGCGCTGCCAAAGATCTTCTGGGTGTAGGCCTCAGGGTTATC
>NZ_VBVZ01001098.1 GCF_005863185.1 Pseudomonas edaphica | reverse complement strand
GCGTAGTACATGCCGCGCAGGTGATTGGGCGCGATGTTATCGATGAACATGTATTCGGCCGGGAACACGATAATTTCGCCAAGGGTGAAAATCGCCATCGACAGCACCCACATCAGCAGCGTGGTCGACAGCGCAAACCCGCCCAGCCCGACAATAAACAGGCTCAGGCCAGCGGCAAGCCACCGATTCAGGTCGCGCGGGGAAAGCCGCTTGCCGAGGCTGTATTGCAAACTGATAACTGTCAGGGCATTGGTGGCCACGATCGTGCTGATGATCCGGTAGGTCTACTGAGGTGTAGTGGTGACGATCAGGTACTGCGAGAGGTAGGCTGTGAACTGGCCGAATACCACGGCACTGAGAAGTCCGCCGAGGGTAAAGCACACCAGGCGGTAATCGCGCAGCAGCAGTGTGGCGACCGCCAGGAACGCTACGGGTGGCTGGTTTGCTTGGGCCGTCTCCAAACGCCTGTCGCCCCACACGAAGTAAATAAACAAGAACCCGGCACCCAGCCCGGCTGACATCAGAAACGGCAGGCTGGCATCCACGGCGGCCAACCCCGCGCCCAGGAACGGCCCGACGGCATAACCGATATTGGTCAGCGTGTATTTGATCGAAAACGCTTCACTGCGCTGATCAACGGGGAGCAGGCTGCCAAACCCGGCTTTTACCGCGATATCAATCACCGCATACGCCAGGTTCACCAACA
>NZ_VBVZ01001097.1 GCF_005863185.1 Pseudomonas edaphica | reverse complement strand
CGTCTACACTCGAAACATTCCCCGTGCCATAACGAGACCGTTATGCCCAGACTGCCGACCGTGATACTGCTGTCGCTGCTCGCCTGGACCGCAACGGCTGGCGCGTTGACTCTTACTGATGATGAGCGTGGCTGGCTGGCGGACCATCAGGAGCTGCGCCTGGGGGTGGACGCTTCTTGGCCGCCCTTCGAATACCGTGATGAAAATGGCCGTTATCAAGGCCTCGCAGCCGACTATGTACGCCTGATCCAGGACCGCCTGGGCATGCGGATCAAGCTGATCGAGCCGGCAAACTGGACCGCCGTGCTCGAACAGGCGAAAAACAATCAGCTCGACCTGTTGCCCGGCATAATGTCGACGCCCGAACGCCAGAATTACCTGGGCTTTACACGTCCGTACCTGGATTTCCCGATCGTCATCCTCGCCCATGAGGGCGGCGCGAAACCGCGCAACCTTAAAGACCTGTACGGCCTGAAGATCGCCGTGGTGGAAAACTACGCGCCGCACGAATTACTGCGCACCCACCATCCCGACCTCAACCTGGTGGCCATGCCGAACGTCAGCTCGACGCTGCAAGCCCTGGCCACCGATGAAGTGGATGCGGTTGTAGGCGACCTCGCCTCCAGCGTCTGGAGCCTGCGCCAGCTCAAGCTGGATGGTTTATACGTCAGCGGCGAAACGCCCTATCGGTACCAGTTGGCGATGGG
>NZ_VBVZ01001096.1 GCF_005863185.1 Pseudomonas edaphica | reverse complement strand
GGCATCACCTCGGTCTAACTGATAGACCGAGTTGTCTGCATCGCAGGCAAGCCAGCTCCCACATTTGTTTTTGTGTTTCAGCAGGGGGATTTGGATTGTTCCTACGGAGGCTGTAGGAAGGGTCTGGCAAATGGGGTTGTGGGTTGTATCGTTGCCTACAGCTAAGCCAGAATCGCCCGGCTTGTGCGTCTGGATGGGCGTCTCTAAGGTTGGCCGGTCGCTGAATGTTCAGTGATCGGGTTTAGTAGCCCGTGGTGAGACGTACAGCAAATCATTGATCAGGACTGCCCTGTATTTGATGGTGGCTGTACGGAGGGCGCTTTCGAGCGCGCCGGTGAGTCTCCCCGGTCTACTAACCTGCGTACAGCTGCCACCCTCCGTTTAGTAGCGGCTGGTTGCGGCTCCTACCCGGAGACGTTCCATGGTTAACCTTTATTCCGTTGCACCCAACCTCCCTACCGAAACCCTCGTACTCAACAGCTACGAAACCTTCACTTCCGTCCGTACCCTGTTACTCAAGCTGTCCAACGACCTCACCGGCGAGCACCGCGACGTGGCTTTGGCCATTCATCAATTAAGCGAACTCGGCGTAATGCTGGTCGGCCAGATGATGGACCACGAAACCCCCGTAGCCCGAGCTTAAAACGCGGTCAATGTGGGAGCTGGCTTGCCTGCGATGCAGGCAACTCGGTCTATCAGTCAGACCGAGGTGAGGCC
>NZ_VBVZ01001095.1 GCF_005863185.1 Pseudomonas edaphica | reverse complement strand
GGTGTCTGCATCGCAGGCAAGCCAGCTCCCACACAAGCCCGGCTCCCACAGAAAAGCAGCTATTCCAGTATGATCAACCGGTTAGGCAGCTCATTACGCGTCTGCGTCACCGGCACATGCACCTTCAGCAACTCGCCACATGCCTCAATACAGGCAATAAACCCCGCCAGCGTCTGCCCCTGCTTCACCTGCTGGGTGAATGCCTTGACGATCTCATCCCAACTGCTGTCATCCAGGTGCCTGGAAATACCATCGTCCACCAGGATCTCCACATACCGCTCCGCCTCGCTGACAAAAATCAGCACGCCGGTGCTGCCCAGCGTGTGGTGCAGGTTTTGCTCCAGGAACTGTCGACGGGCCAGGTTCGATGCACGCCAGTGGCGTACCGAACGCGGAATCAGGCGGGTGGTGACCTTGGGCAGGCGAAACACCAGGCACAACACAATGAAGGTCGCCCATTGCGCCAACAGCAAGGTGTACATGGTCAGGTAGCCCGACAGGTAGTGCACGATGCCAGGCACCACCAAGGCGACCAGGCTGGCCCACAGCAGCGGGATATAGGCGTAATCATCCGCGCGCGCGGCCAGCACGGTGACCAGCTCGGCGTCGGTGGTTTTTTCGACGCGTGCGATCGCTTCGGCGACTTGGCGCTGCTCGTGTTCAGTCAGTAATGCCATGGTTGTAGATGCTCTGTTCTAGTTATTGTGCCGAAAAGCCAGTGGC
>NZ_VBVZ01001094.1 GCF_005863185.1 Pseudomonas edaphica | reverse complement strand
CCGATGCCGAGGGCATCAGCCAGGTCATCCTGGCAGCCTTGCACAGCAGCAATGCGCGGGACTACCCGGCAGATGTGATTGCTCGGGTTGCCAGCAACTTCACACCCGACGCCGTGCTGGCCTTGCTCCAGCGCCGGGTGGTGCTGGTGGCGACCCAGGATCAGATGATCGTCGCCACCGCCGCCCTTGATGGCAATGTGGTGCGCTCGGTATTCGTCAACCCGGCGTTGCAAGGGCAGGGCATTGGCCGGCTGCTGATGATCGAGATTGAGCTGCGGGCCGTTGAAGCCGGGGTGACGGTCCTGAGCGTGCCGTCATCGCTGACGGCCGAGCCGTTTTATACCAAGCTGGGCTTTCACACGGTACGCGACGTTTACCATGGCAATGAGCGCACGCTCGTGATGGAGAAGGCCTTGTTATCGCGCCATCCCATCGGGCCATATCGCGATCGTCCGCACCGATCCCAGGTGGTGGCGCTTTGGCAGCAGGCGTTTGGCTATGACACCGCGCACAACCTGCCAAGCCTGGCAATCGACAAAAAGCTGGCGGTAAACGATGGGTTGTTCTTTGTGGCGACGGATAAAAAGGCCGTGATCGGCACTATTCTGGCCGGCTATGACGGGCATCGCGGCTGGTTGTATTCGGTGGCGGTGCACCGCGATTATCGTCGGCAGGGCCTGGGTGCTTCGCTGGTGCGCTATGCCGAGCAGGCGTTGACTGCGTTGGG
>NZ_VBVZ01001093.1 GCF_005863185.1 Pseudomonas edaphica | reverse complement strand
CCTGCCTGGCGGCGTGTGCCCGTGGCGACCAACGCGCCTTGCGCCAACTCTATGCCGAGGACAGCAGCCGCTTGCTCGGCGTGGCGTTGCGCATTGTGCGTGACAAAGCCCTGGCCGAAGATGTCGTGCATGACGCGTTTATCAAGGTCTGGCGCGGCGCCGGCAGTTTCGACCCAAGCCGTGGTTCGGCGCGGGGCTGGGTGTTCAGCATCACCCGGCACCTGGCGCTCAATGCCGTGCGCAATCACTACCGGGAGGTGGCATTGAGCGACGAACACGAGCAACTCGCCGCCCCCAATGACAGCTTCGAATTCAGCGCCCGAGAAGGTCAGGTGTACCGCTGCCTGGAACAACTCGACCCGACCCGTCGCACGTGCATCCTTCACGCCTATGTCGACGGTTATTCCCACAGCGAAATCGCCCGGAAACTGGACACGCCCCTGGGCACCGTCAAAGCCTGGATCAAACGGAGCCTCGTCGCGCTGCGCGAGTGCATGGCATGAGCAACCCACTGGATGAACTCGCCAGCGAATATGTGTTGGGCACCCTGCCCGCCGAGCAACGCGCCGAGGTCGAGCAACGCTTGAAACATGACAGCGAGCTGCGTGCGGCGGTAGATGCCTGGGAGCAGCGCCTGCTGCCGCTGACCGCCTTGGCCGAACCCGTGCCGCCGTCCGCGCAACTGTGGCGGCGCATCGAGCGCAGCACGGCAAACAACCAGGACGCCGGTGTGCC
>NZ_VBVZ01001092.1 GCF_005863185.1 Pseudomonas edaphica | reverse complement strand
GGCCGGAACGGCTGCGCCGGCCATCCAGGTGGCCGTCGCCACCGCCACGCAAGCCGATATGCCTAACTCGCTGGCGGGTATCGGTGAACTGGAAGCCACCCGCCAAGTCATGGTCACCGCCGAAAGCGGCGGCCTGGTACGTGCCATTGCATTCCAACCCGGCGAGCGGGTGAAAGCCGGGCAAACCCTGGTGCAGCTCAACGATGCGCCGGAACAAGGCGAACTGGCCAGGCTTCAGGCCCAGGCCGCCAACGCCAAGGCCCAGTTACTGCGAACCCAGCGTTTGCTGCCTCAGCAGGCGGCGACGCAAGAGGAACTGGATCAAGTGCAGTCCGCCTACTCCCAGGCGCTGGCCGATATCGTGCGGATCAAGGCGCTGATCGATCAAAAACGCATCAAGGCGCCCTTCACCGGCGTGCTGGGTGTGCGCAAGGTCAACCTGGGCCAGTTCGTGCAGGCCGGCGATGCCATGGTGTCGCTGACCGACGCACAGACGCTGTACGCCAATATCACCCTGCCCGAACGTGCCCTGGCACAGCTCAAAACGGGCCAGGAGATGAGCGTCAGCGTAGACGCGTACCCCCAGCGCTTGTTCAAGGGCCACGTCAGTACCCTCGAACCACGTATCGACCCGGGCACCCGCACGGTGCTGGTCCAGGCCACGCTACCGAATCCGGACAACCTGCTGTCACCCGGCATGTACGCCAATGGCGAAGTCCATCTGCCAGCCAAAAA
>NZ_VBVZ01001091.1 GCF_005863185.1 Pseudomonas edaphica | reverse complement strand
GTTTTACCCTGCGCCTGCCGTTGGCCGGCAGCCAGATGCCACCCTATGAACTGACTCAACTGGAGCAATGACCATGGGCTTTCGCCTGTCGAAGATCTACACCCGCACCGGCGACAAGGGCGAGACGGGCCTGGGTGATGGCCGTCGCGTGCCCAAGGACCACCCTCGCGTGGAAGCCATTGGCGAGGTGGATACGCTGAACAGCCAGTTGGGTTTGCTGCTGGCCAACCTTGAAGAACAGAGCGGCCAGCACCCGCAACTCAAGGAGGTGATCGAGGTGCTTACGCCGTGCCAGCACCGCTTGTTCGACTTGGGCGGTGAGTTGGCGATGCCCGTGTACAAAGCGTTGAATGCCGCAGAAGTCGACCGGCTGGAAGCGGCGATTGACCGTTGGAATGAGGAAGTCGGGCCGCTGGAAAACTTCATCTTGCCCGGCGGTTCAGCGCTGATTGCCCAGGCCCATGTGTGCCGCAGCCTGGCGCGCAGTGCGGAGCGGCGGTGTCAGCAGTTGAATGCGATTGAGCCGTTGGAAGGCGTGGGGCTTGCGTATATCAATCGGTTGTCGGATGTGCTGTTTGTGGCGGCGCGGGTGATTGCCAAGCGTCAGGGTGTGGTGGAAGTATTGTGGCAGGCGGCGGCCAAGCCTCACTAAGATCGTTCCCACGCTCTGCGTGGGAATGCAGCCCTGGACGCTCCGCGCCCCAAAGCGTGACGCGGAGCGTCACAAGAGGCATTCCC
>NZ_VBVZ01001090.1 GCF_005863185.1 Pseudomonas edaphica | reverse complement strand
GTGCCGAGGAGGGCTCGTCGAGGATCAACAGGCGCGCCTGTTTGTTCAGCGCCTTGGCGATTTCCACCAGTTGCTGGTAACCGCCGCCGTATTGCGACACCGGCAGCGCCACATTAATGTCCGGCACCTTGAGTTCGCGCATCAGCGCTTCGGCGCGCTGCAGCATGGCCGGGTAGTTCATGCGCCCGCCGGGCAGGGTCAATTCGTGGCCCATGAAGATGTTTTCGGCCACCGACAAGTCCGGCACCAGGGTCAGTTCCTGGTGAATGATAACGATGCCGGCGGCCTCGGTTTCGCTGATGGAATGGGCTTTAAGCGGCTGCCCGTCCCAGAGTATTTCGCCTTCCCAGGTGCCATACGGGTAGACCGCCGACAGCACCTTCATCAAGGTGGATTTGCCGGCACCGTTTTCACCGCACAGGCCGACGCATTCCCCCGGCCGTACCTTGATATCGATGCCGTTCAGAGCGTTGACACCGCCAAACGTTTTGACGATGCCGTTCATTTGCAGCAAGTAGTCGGCCATGGCGGTCACTGCCCGGCAATCTGCTCTTTGGTATAGAAACCATCCTTCTCCAACAGGTCGATATTGGCCTTGGTCAGCGGGGTTGGCGTGAGCAGGATGGTGTCGACTTTTTTGCTGCCATTATCGTATTGCGAGCTATAGGTAGGTTTTTCATTACGCGCAAGCTGTACCGAGAGCTTCGCGGCTTCGGTGGCGATCAGCTTGAGAGGCTTGTACACGGTCATGGT
>NZ_VBVZ01000108.1 GCF_005863185.1 Pseudomonas edaphica | reverse complement strand
GCCTGATACACCGCTATCGCAGGCAAGCCAGCTCCCACAATTTACTGTGTTGAACTTGAGAATATTGATGGCCTCACTCACCCTCACCGACCTTGGCTGGACCCCACCCGGCCACGACCACTGCAATCATCGCTTCCAGCTGCGGGATGCCGGGCTGCAGGTCGGCGCGGGCGAGTTTGTCGGGCTGATCGGCCCCAATGGCAGCGGCAAGACCAGCCTGTTGCGCTGCGCTTATCGCTTCAGCAAACCCGAACGCGGTGACGTGCTGCTCGAACACCAGAATGTGTGGAAACAAAGCGCAAAATGGTGCGCACAACGCATCGCGGTGGTGCTGCAGGAGTTCCCCGACACCTTCGGCCTGCGCGTCGACGAAGTGGTCGGCATGGGCCGCACGCCCCACAAAGGTTTGTTCGATGGCGACACACTGCACGACCAGCATCTCATCCGCCAGGCGCTGGAATCGGTCGGTATGCACGGTTTTGAAGACCACGCGTTCGCCACGCTCTCGGGCGGTGAAAAACAGCGCGTGATCCTCGCCCGCGCCTTGGCGCAGCAGCCGCAATTGTTGATCCTCGACGAGCCGACCAACCACCTCGACCCACGCTACCAGTTGGAGCTGCTGCGGCTGGTCAAGCGCTTGAACATCGGCACCCTGGCCAGCATTCATGACCTGAACCTGGCCGCGGCTTTCTGTGACCGTTTATACGTGATCAACCATGGGCGCATTGTCGCCAGCGGCACGCCTCACCAAGTGCTGACCGCCGAATTGCTGCGTGATGTCTTCGGCGTCGAAGCCTTGATCGACGCTCACCCTTTGGCCGGCTACCCCCGAATCACCTGGATAACCCAACCATGATCCTGCGCTCCCTGTTGTCTCTCGCGTTGTTGTTCGGCACTGCCCAAGCGTTTGCCGAAGCCACCCATTACCCGGTGACCGTCAAAAGCTGCAACCGCGACGTGACCTTTCAGGAAGCGCCGAAATACGCGGTCAGCCACGACATCAACATGACCCAAATGATGCTCGCCCTGGGGCTCAAGGATCACATGGCCGGCTACAGCGGCGTTACCGGCTGGAAGTCGGTCACGCCGCAAATGGCCGAAATCCTCGACGGCCTGCCGGAGTTGGCGAGCAAATACCCGTCGGTGGAAACCCTGCTCAACGCCAACGTGGATTTCTTCTTCGCCGGCTGGGATTACGGCATGCGCGTGGGCGGCGATCTCACGCCGCAAACCTTGCAGCCACTGGGCATCAACGTCTACGAGCTGACCGAGTCCTGCGCCTTCGTAATGAAGCGCCCGGCCGCGACCCTGGACGACACCTATAACGACCTGCGCAACCTGGGCAAGATCTTCAACGTGCAGGACCGCGCCACGGCCTTGATCGCGCAGATGCAGGCGCAAGTGGCCGAGGTGCAACAGCACCTGCCCGCCGACAAGCCTCGGGTGTTCCTCTATGACAGCGGCGAAGACCGCGCCATGACCTCCGGCCGCCTGGGCATGCCGCAAGCGCTGATCACCGCCGCAGGCGGGCGCAATATCCTCGATGACATCGACGCCAGCTGGACCCGCGTCAATTGGGAAACCGTGGTGGAGCGCAACCCGCAGGTGATCGTGATTGTCGACTACAGCGAAATCACCGCCGCGCAAAAAGAACAATTCCTGCTGGATAACCCGGCGTTGCAGTCGGTGGACGCCATCAAGAATCAGCGCTTTATCGTGATCCCGTATGTGCAGGCAACGCCAGGCATCGACAACGTGCTGGCGGTGGAAACCCTGGCCAAAGGGTTCCACGGCGAATGATCAGCCGCCGCTATGCTCTGCTGCTGAGTGCGCTTGGCGCGTTGTTGCTGGTCTCTTGCGTGATCTCGCTGGGGTTTGGCTCGGCGCGGGTGCCGGCGGACGTGGTGTGGCGGATTCTGCTCAACAAGGCCTTCGGCCTCGGTGACGTCAACTGGAGCACCGGCCAGGAACATATCGTCTGGTTGATCCGCGTGCCGCGCATGTTGCTCGGCGCACTGGTCGGCGCCGGGCTGGCGTTGATCGGCGCCGTGTTGCAGGCGGTGACGCGCAACCCGCTGGCCGACCCGCACCTGCTCGGCGTGACCTCCGGCGCCACTCTCGGCGCGGTGATCGTGGTGTTGCACGTAGGGGAAGTCGTCGGCTTGCTGACCTTACCTATCGCCGCCTTCATCGGTGCGCTGCTGAGCATGCTGGTGGTGCTGGCCGTGGCCAGTCGTAACGGCCGCCTGGAGAGTGATCGCCTGCTGTTGTGCGGCGTAGCCGTGTCATTCGTGATGATGGCGGTGGCCAACCTGCTGCTGTTCATGGGCGACCATCGCGCCGCCTCGGCGGTGATGTTCTGGATGCTCGGCGGCCTGGGCCTGGCGCGCTGGGAACTGTTGGCGATCCCCACTGCGACTGTGCTGCTGGGGCTGTTGATACTGGTGGGCATGGCGCGGCCACTGAACGCATTGATGGCCGGCGAACAGACCGCCGTGACCCTGGGCATGAACGCACGTTCTGTGCGTTTGAAGGTGTTCCTGGTGGCGTCGTTGATGACCGGTGTGCTGGTGTCCATCAGCGGCTCCATAGGCTTTGTCGGGCTGATGGTGCCGCATATTGCGCGGCGTCTTGTGGGCGCTGAGCACCGGCGCTTATTGCCGGTGTGCGCGTTGCTGGGCAGCCTGTTCCTGGTGTGGGTTGATGTCGCCGCCCGCACCCTGATCGCCCCCGAAGACTTGCCCATTGGCGTGGCGACGGCGGCGATTGGCGGGCTGTTTTTTATCGGGTTGATGCGTAAGCGCTGAACTCAGAGTTCGTCCCGATTCCGTTCATACCAGAACTCTTCGGGTTCCGGCTCTGCCTCGCTCCACTCCTCACCCAATGGCCCAGCAACTCTCCAGAAGGCATCGGTGACCAGCACTGACAATTTGCCCAAGGTTCGCAATCGCGCAACGAACACACGGGGCACCGGTGCCATACCCGGGGCAAGCAATCGGTCTTCAGATGCCGTAAACGCCGGTACGTACTTGAGCAGCGCACCATTGCGGCAGGACAGATAACAACTCTCGGCGTCAGGGGCATTCGCCCTGGCTACCGACACGTAGTCGTGAAGATCGTCCTTGGCAACGAAGTTACCCAAGAGTTCTTTATCTATCGCTTCAAAGCTGGACGTCGACGCAATGGCTTTATAGAACGCCTGCACAGCGGCGATTTTGTAGGTACTCAGTGTATTTTCAGGCGGTACATCAAACCCGGCATGATCAGCCCAGAACAACAATTCCAGGGTACTGGTACTTCCCGTACCCTGATCTTCCACCGGGTCGAGCGCGACGTACCCCGGCGTTTGCCCCGGCACCAGCACAGCGCCCAGGTACTGCTTGCCCTTGAACGGTGCAACCAAGCCTTGTGCATAGCGGGCCGCATCATCGGTGTAAGTAAACAGCGGGCCGCAGAACGAATGAAAATGCGGATCGTCGGCGAAAGCATGAGGCGCTTTATTCGGCTCCCAATGCTCAGTGACCCTCTCTTTCTTACCCCAGACCTCACTGGTCACCCGAATGTACAACTTCCCCGCGCCCGCAAGGCGGCGCACATAATCACGTACCGTAAGGGAGGCATCGAGCAATTGTGTGCGTTCGATATGTGCCTTGCTCGTCCATGGGTACAACGGCGCCGTTTTGGGAAACTCATACGTGAGCAGCGCACCGTCGCTGCACAACAGATACAGCGTCGGAGCACTGCCGTTACGTGCATAGGTGACAACGTTGAGTGCCTTGGCGATGTACTGGGGCGGGAAAAAACTGCGCGCCATTTCATCATTGCTACCGGCGATGGCCACGGTCGAAGCACAGAGATACAAACCATCAAACACATAGCCCTGCGGCAATTGGCCGTCGATAAAGACCTGTTTAAAATCAGCAAAGTCGTCTCTGACAAGCGCCAGGGTTGCCTTATAGAACGGTTTGTTAGCCGACTTGAGTACGTAACCGAAGGCCACTTCGGTTTGAGGCTTCCATAGGCGTTGAGCGTAACGAACGGCATCGACCGCCCGGGTGAAAATCGGGCTGCAGGGCGCGTCCATGAACACAGCGCGAATATCCCCAGGATGGGTTGGCGGTATATTCGCCACAAAATCCCCCGCCAACTTTCTGGGCGGACCCCATACCCCATCGCCTTCTATCACGCTCAGATTGCCGGCTTTCACCACCTCGGTGATGAAGTCCTGCGGCGATAGCGTGCCACTGCGAAGTTGCTGCTCAATACTGTTGTCACCGTAATCACCCTTGACCTTGTTAAGTGGCGCGAGACGATCCTTGAGTCGCTCCTCCTCGGCAGAGCCCGACAGGTGGTAACTGAGGATCGAGCCACTGGGGCCAAACACATACTCACGGTTAAGGTGGGCCTCACGACGCAACAGGTTTGACAATACCGCAGTCGGTATCATGGTTTTATAGATGGCTTTTTGGGCGACGGACAACAACAACGGCCCCTCTTGATCTATCAAAGACCGATAGCGCGCAACAATCGTACTGTTCTGAGGGTAAAGCGCTAAATCAGCAGCCCGATCCGGGTATATCCAGTGTAATGCCAACCCTTGAGGTGGAAGCGCCAGTGGTTCAGTCGAGACAAACAGACTATTTCCCAGCCTGAGTATCACCCCGGCAAAACGCCGATAGTATCCGTTGTTCACCCTGGCAGCTGCGTAGCGGGCTGCATCGTCGGCACTCGCGAAGCAGGGGCTTAAACGCCGCGGCGTCAGGGTTGCGTAACTGCTCCAGCTAGGGGCGACCTGACCTTTTTTATCCCAGAACTGGCTGGTACGTACCACATGCAGCATTCCCTTCAGCGCCCACTCACTAAGGAAGCTCTGGGGTGTCTTCTCGCCGGAGTCCAATGCTTGCTGCGCCAGCGTCAACAATGTATCTGCCGGGCCGCCACTTTTGACGTCAAGCCGCGGGGGCTCATACCGCAACAGCGCACCATCGAGGGTGGAAAAGTACACCGACAGGTTGCTCGGGCCACTCCGAATAGCGGCATAAAGAGCAGAGAACAATACTGTTGGCGTGACAAAAAACAGCGTCAACCAGGCGTTCGACGTATTTTGCCCGACACGTGACCATTGCTGCGAGCGAAACAGCCCGTGCAATATAAAACCATCGGGTAGCTGGTAACCCCCCTCGGGCTTTAGTTCAAACAGGCTGTTGAGATTGAACAGTTCGCTCTCACTGACAACGCCCACTACCTCGCTGGCAATGTACTGCTCCTTGTCCCTATGCTTGAGGATGAAAGCAAAACAGGCCGCCTGCGCGAAGTTGCGCGCATGCACGCGTCCGTGCAGGTTACGGGCCGCCTCATCGGCACTGGCAAATACGGCACCGTAGGTGGTGTAGTCAGGTGGGCCCGATCTTGGTGCGTAGGAATAGTTAGGCGTCCAGTCGTTGTAGACCACCGAACGCTGGCCCCATAACGGGTTGCCCAGGATGATCTTGAAGTCCCCCGCCTCGGCCAGCCGCCGGACCCAGTCGGCCGGCCGGATCTGCCCGTTGTCTAGGCGCTTGCCGAGGCTGTTGTCGCCCGCCTGCGGGCCGATATTGGCCAGCAGCAACTGTTCCTGCGCCGAATGATTTGGGGTGTACTCCAACAAGCAATCACTGGCCCCCGACAGGTACGCCACGCGACCGGCCGGAATGATCGAGTACATTTCATCATCGGAGAACACTTGCAGGTTGATCTGCGCCTCCTCATGCGTCCAGCCGCGCCGCGCAACCCAGGACGGGCTCACCATCGACAGAGCGGTATGGGAACCGTAGCGGGCATGCAACACATAAGGCTCCGGCGGGATCAACGGCCCGTTACCGTCGCGTGGAAAAAACAGAGTGAAGGCAAATGGGTTGGCCGCACTGGACACTGGCTCAGTGATAACAAAACGGCCGTCTTCGCCCTTGAGTATATAACCGCCGTAGTAGCCGCCACGCCAGTTGTTGATTTGCTCATGGGCATACACCGCGGCATCGCGCGCCGAGAGAAACGAACGGCTAAGGGTTGCCTTGTAAAACGACTCTATCAGGTTCGAGCGGTTATCTACCCTCCCGACCTTGCGCCACAATCCTCCGGCCTGCACCACCGAAAGGTCCGTCGCCGCAATAACCCTGCGCACGTAAGCCCGAGGGCTCAACGTACCGGTGAGCATGGCCGCCTGAGCACCGTTATCGTTTAGCTCGCCCGTGTCGGTTTCCCGCACCAGATCGGTGGTGTTCGTGGCTGCGGGCACCCTGAAGCTCAACAGCGATGAATCCGAGGCCAGCATGTACAGCGACAACCCACGGGCCGGGCTCTGGCTGTCCTGGCTTGCGCGCGCTTGACGGGTGGCGGCCACCACCTGCGCCGGGGTGAAAAACGCACTGGCCAGCCAGGTTTCCCGGGCGGCAATTTCGCCGGTCTCGTACCAACTGCTGAAGTAAATGGCTTCCAGCCGAAATTGCGAAGGCAAGCGCAGCTTGCCGTCTGGGCGTTTTGGAAACACCAGGTTTGGCGAAAACAGTGGATCACCCTTGGGCAGTGCCAACGTCGCAACATACGCGTCATCACGGGAGTGCTTGAGTACAAAGCCACACCGGCCGCCCTCGCTCCCCGCCAGCGAAAGTGCACGCAACACCGCAAGCTCAGGCCGTGAAAACACCTGAGTAAAAAACGGTTGTTGCGGTGCAAGGGTCGCCGGCGTTCTGATCCGCCATGTGTTGCTTATACGCCCGCGAACGCCTCCCCATACCGGGTTGGCAATCACTGTCCACAACTCACCCGCCGCAGCCAGCAACCGGATGGGATGCTCGAAATCACTGCTGGTTTCACCCGGCCCGCCGCGCAGTTGCAGGTCCAGCGTTTTTTCAGCGATCGAGCCACTGCTGACATACTTGAGCAGCACATCATCTGGCCCGGACAAATAGTGGACTTTGGCGAGCGTTCTTTTTTCAAAGCTGAAGAGTTGATCGGCACCGGAATAGAAGTTGTTGAACACCTGCACCTGGTCCGCCGTGAAGTGTGGAAGTGCGCGCTTGATGCCCTCAGCATCGGCGGGATGAGAGTGGTAAAAGGCCTCGGCCTGGTAATCATCAGGGGCGATGAACTTGCCCTCACTGTCACGGGCCAACATGCGCCCGTGATCAAATTGAACGCGCTCTCCTGCGATGGGATCTGTGGCGTAGAAACGATTGCCGCGCTTGAAGACCACACCACCATACTCAATGTCACGACGCTGGCCGATCACCGCATGCGCCCAACGCGCCGCATCATCGGCGGTGATAAAGGCCGGACTGAACACCGGTAAGGGAATGCCAGAAAAGGGTCGCCAGTTCGCCTCGACCGTGCCGGTTTTGTCCCAGAGTTGGCTGCCCTTGCCGGGAGCGCTGGCCTTGAGCACCGTCAATTGTCCCGCCGCCGCCAGGCGCTGCACGAACTCACTCGGTTTGAGGCTGCCGGCGATCAAGGTCGAATCGATTTGGTTATCCACAATCGCGCCGTCAGGCTCAACACGATAAAGCTGCGCTTCGATAGCCGAGAATGAACAGGTGTAGCGCAACACCGCGCCATCTTCGGTGTTAAGAAATATCGACAGCCCGGACTGCTTGAGCAGTTCAGGCACCAATCGCCCCTGGTAAAGGTGCCGGACCAGTTCCGGGGGTGAAAAGAAATTGCGGTACAGCCATGGTTGCCGGGTCTGGGCCAATGCCGCATAGCCCGTCTTGCCCAGGCAAATACCGATCAAGTGAAAATGCGCAGGCAGGCGATGTTTGCCGTCCATGTCCTTGGGAAAAACCTCTTGCACCGAGGGCTGGCGGTCGACCGTGCCAGAAGGCTCGGTCACCCCATACAAGTCCTGGGTATCATGCTTGAGCAGGAACACATACGGGGCCGCCCCTGGCATAGCGGCCAGACGCGCCCGAGCGTGGCTGAGCGCATCGGTGAGGCTCGCCTGCACGGGGCCACAGGGCGGCAGCTCCTGGGTTTTGGTTTTGAAGGCCCGGTAGGGCGTCCATGTGTGGGGCACCTCTCCCGTAGAGCCGCCCCACACGGCGTTGGACACGACAATCGACAGCTGGCTGACGCTGGCGACTTTCTTGAATAGATTCTCCACCACACCGTCATAGCCTTCGGGCCTGCCGAACGGTTCCTTGTCCCGCAGCCACACGGCAAAACGCCGCTCGACCTCCGAACGGGTGGGGACGTGCTTGAACAACGAACCATCAGGGCCGGACACATAGAAGGCGCTGAAAAATACCGGATCCAGAATATTGCCGATCAAGTCAGGCTCGGAATAAAAGCTGTTCAGCGCCTTGATCTGACGATCTGAAAGCTCAGGGTTGTTGCTTTTGTACTGGGTGAAAAAGTCCGGGTGCGAGTGATAATCCGCCACGCACCGATAGCCCTCGGGATGCAGGAGCCGCTTATTACTGTCCTCGTTGAGAACCGTGCCCACATCAAAAAAATTCTCGCCGCCCTCAATGGGGTCGGTCGCGTAAAACAGATCGTCGGCCAGGCTTTGCATAATGACCCCGCCATACTCCTTGTCCTGCGCGCCACCCATCTGGTGATGGGCATACCGGGCCGCATCATCCATGCTGACAAACCCCGGCCCAACCGGGGGCAACTCCACCTCTGGCTTGGGGTCTGCCCCAAACCAGCCACGTTTGACTCGTGCCATCGCATCACCTTCCTATGACAGGCTTCATGGCGCCAGGATTGGCGGCCATAAAGCCCATCTTCGGCAATGGCAGGCGACCTGGGGTGCCAAATAGGCACCCCAACAAGTCCGCCCTCACGCGATGCCCCGTTTTGAGGCTTGCCCTGCACGGGGCCGCTTTAGCGGCGCCACACTGGTGCGCCATGCGACAGCGACTGGCGCCATAGCGCCCTGAAACCGGTACTGCACGGCGCAGGCACAGCCTTTGCAAAGCCCTGTGTATCTGCCCCACAACACTATCGGTTTACGGAGATCGCACCATGAAGCGTCGTAGCTTGATCAAGGCTTTCACTTTGTCGGCATCCATTGCCGCCATGGGTTTGACCTGGACCGTCCAGGCCGCAGAGACCATCAAGGTCGGCATCCTGCACTCGCTGTCCGGCACCATGGCAATCTCCGAAACTTCGCTTAAAGACATGGCCTTGATGACCATCGACGAGATCAACGCCAAGGGCGGTGTGAACGGCAAGATGTTGGAGCCAGTGGTGGTGGACCCGGCGTCGAACTGGCCGCTGTTTGCCGAAAAAGGCCGGCAGTTGCTGACCCAGGACAAGGTTGCCGTGGTGTTTGGCTGCTGGACCTCGGTGTCACGTAAATCGGTATTGCCGGTGTTCGAAGAACTCAACGGCCTGCTGTTCTATCCGGTGCAATACGAAGGTGAAGAGATGTCGCCGAACGTGTTCTATACCGGTGCAGCGCCTAACCAGCAGGCGATCCCGGCCGTGGAGTACCTGATGAGCGAAGAAGGTGGCGGCGCCAAGCGTTTCTTCCTGCTCGGTACCGATTATGTGTACCCACGCACCACCAACAAGATCCTGCGTTCGTTCCTGCATTCCAAAGGCGTAGCGGATAAAGATATTGAAGAGGTCTACACCCCGTTCGGCCATAGCGATTACCAGACCATCGTCGCCAACATCAAGAAGTTCTCGGCCGGCGGCAAGACCGCAGTGATCTCCACCGTGAATGGCGACTCCAACGTGCCGTTCTACAAGGAGCTGGCCAACCAGGGTTTGAAAGCTACCGATGTACCGGTGGTGGCGTTCTCGGTGGGTGAAGAAGAGCTGCGCGGCATCGACACCAAGCCACTGGTGGGCAACCTCGCGGCCTGGAACTACTTCCAGTCGGTGGAGAACCCGGTGAACAAGAAATTCGTTGCGGACTGGAAGGCCTACGCCAAAGCCCACAACCTGCCAGGCGCGGACAAAGCCGTGACCAACGACCCGATGGAAGCCACCTACGTAGGCATCCATATGTGGGCACAGGCGGTTGAGAAAGCCAAATCCACCGATGTCGACAAAGTCCGTGAAGCCATGGCCGGCCAGACCTTCGCCGCGCCGTCGGGCTTCACCCTGACCATGGACAAGACCAACCACCACCTGCACAAGCCGGTGATGATCGGTGAAATCCAGGCCGACGGGCAGTTCTCGGTGGTATGGCAGACCGAGAAGCCGATCCGCGCCCAACCGTGGAGCCCGTACATTCCGGGTAATGACAAAAAGCCGGACTATGCCGTGAAGAGCAACTGATCCGAGGGGTGTCGGCCCTTAAGGCTGACACACACCCTGTGGGAGCTGGCTTGCCTGAGATGCAGACAACTCGGTGTATCTGATACACCGCCATCGCAGGCAAGCCAGCTCCCACATTTGTTCGAGCAAGGCCCAAGACTATGCCCACTGCCCTTTACCGCCTCATCCTCGCCGCCCTGCTGTTGCTTCCCTTTGCCGCACACGCCAGCGACGCCGAAGACTTCATCAACGCCAACCCGATGCAACAAGCCAAGCTGCTCCAGGACTGGGCCGCCCAGCCCGACCCGGCGCGCATCGAGCTGGTGGACGCGCTGCAACAAGGCCAACTTAACGTCAACGGCGAAACCAAAACCGTGCGCCTGAACAACCGCCTGCGCGGCTTGATCGACAACGTGCAAGCCAGCCAGCAACTGCTCGCCGCCGACCCCAAGGTGCGCCTCGCTGCTGCGCAAACCCTGCAAAAAAGCGCACAACCTGCACAGCTCAAATTCCTCGACCAGCAAGTCGCCGCCGAGACCAACGAGGCCGTGCACACCGCGTTGAGCCTGGCCCTGGCCAACCTGCAACTGGTCGACCCCGACCCGGTCATTCGCCTCGCCGCCGTGCGCCTGCTAGGCAGTACCGGTGACCCGCTGGCGCGCACACGCCTTGAGGCGCTGCTGGCGCCCGGTGTCGAAACCGATGCCGCCGTGCACACCGCCGCCGAGACCAGCCTGGCTCAGGTCAAACGCAAATTGATGTTCGGCGAGATCCTCGGCCAGGCTTTCAGTGGCATGTCTTTGGGTTCGATCCTGCTGCTCGCGGCCCTGGGCCTGGCGATCACCTTCGGCCTGCTTGGCGTGATCAACATGGCCCACGGCGAGATGCTGATGCTCGGCGCTTACTCCACGTATGTGGTGCAGTTGATGATGCAGCGCTACGTACCGTCGGCCATCGAGTTCTACCCGCTGATTGCGCTGCCGGTGGCTTTCTTTGTGACTGCCGCGATTGGCATGGCGCTGGAGCGCACGGTGATTCGCCACCTCTACGGGCGGCCGCTGGAAACCCTGCTGGCCACCTGGGGCATCAGCCTGATGCTGATCCAGCTGGTGCGCCTGGTGTTCGGTGCGCAGAACGTCGAAGTCGCCAACCCCGAATGGCTGTCCGGCGGCATTCAAGTGCTGCCCAACCTGGTGCTGCCGTACAACCGCATCGTGATCATCGCCTTTGCCCTGTGCGTGGTAGTGCTGACCTGGCTGCTGCTGAACAAGACGCGCCTGGGCCTCAACGTGCGCGCCGTCACCCAGAACCGCAACATGGCCGCCTGCTGCGGCGTGCCCACCGGGCGTGTGGACATGCTCGCCTTTGGCCTTGGCTCCGGTATCGCGGGCCTGGGTGGTGTGGCGCTGAGCCAGATCGGCAACGTCGGCCCGGACCTGGGCCAGAGCTACATCATCGACTCGTTCCTGGTGGTGGTGCTCGGCGGCGTCGGCCAGTTGGCCGGTAGCGTGATGGCCGCCTTCGGGCTGGGCATCGCCAACAAGATTCTTGAACCGCAGATCGGCGCCGTGCTCGGCAAGATCCTGATCCTCGCGCTGATCATTCTGTTTATCCAGAAACGCCCGCAAGGACTCTTTGCACTGAAAGGACGGGTGATCGACTGATGAACCAGCCATTGATGCTTACCGCCGCGCAAAAGGCCGGCCCCAAGATCACGATAGCGGTGGGTACGGTGATTTTGGTCCTGCTGCTGGCGCTGCCTTTGTGCTCGCTGCTGTCGCCGGCAAATCCGTTTTACGTCTCGGCCTACACCCTGACGCTGGTGGGCAAGATCCTCTGCTACGCCATCGTCGCCCTCGCGCTGGATCTGGTGTGGGGCTATGCGGGGATGTTGTCCCTCGGCCACGGTTTGTTCTTTGCCCTCGGCGGTTATGCGATGGGCATGTACCTGATGCGCCAGGCGTCCGGCGATGAGTTACCGGCGTTCATGACCTTTTTGTCGTGGACCGAATTGCCGTGGTATTGGGTCGGCACCGAGCACTTCCTCTGGGCCATGTGCCTGGTGGTATTGGCACCCGGTTTATTGGCGTTGGTGTTCGGGTTCTTCGCCTTTCGTTCGCGGATCAAGGGCGTGTATTTCTCGATCATGACCCAGGCGTTGACCTTTGCCGGGATGCTGCTGTTTTTCCGCAACGAAACCGGGTTTGGCGGCAATAACGGCTTCACAAACTTTCGCAGCATTCTGGGCTTTGGCATCACCGAGCCGGGCACCCGGGCGGTGCTGTTTGTGGCCACCGTACTGTTGCTGGTCGCCAGTTTGTACACCGGATGGCGCCTGGCGCAGAGCAAGTTCGGCCGCGTGCTGACGGCATTGCGTGACGCCGAGAACCGCCTGATGTTCTGCGGCTACGACCCACGTGGCTTCAAGCTGTTTGTGTGGGTGTTGAGTGCGGTGCTGTGTGGTTTGGCAGGCGCGTTGTATGTACCGCAAGTGGGCATTATCAACCCCAGCGAAATGTCGCCGACCAACTCTATCGAAGCCGCCGTGTGGGTGGCCCTGGGCGGGCGCGGCACCTTGATCGGGCCGTTGCTGGGCGCCGGTGTGGTCAATGGCATGAAGAGCTGGTTCACCGTGGCCTTCCCGGAATACTGGCTGTTCTTCCTTGGGGCGCTGTTCATCATCGTCACCCTGTACCTGCCCAAGGGCATCATCGGCCTGCTGAAGAAATGAGGAACGTCATGCTTGAACCTATTTTCGATGCAGGCAGCGGCCGCGATGCCATCGGTATCGGCCAGACTGCCGGCAAGGGCCTGAACACACGCCACGGCACCATCCTGACCCTGGAAGACATCAGCGTCAGCTTCGATGGCTTCAAGGCGCTCAATGACTTGAACCTGTATATCGGCGTCGGCGAGTTGCGCTGCATCATCGGCCCCAACGGCGCGGGCAAGACCACACTGATGGACGTGATCACCGGCAAGACCCGCCCCAGCCACGGCAAGGCCTGGTTTGGCGAAACTCTCGACTTGACCAGCATGAGCGAAGTGCAGATCGCCCAGGCCGGCATTGGCCGCAAGTTCCAGAAGCCTACGGTGTTCGAAGCCCTGAGCGTGTTCGAAAACCTGGAGCTGGCGCAAAAGACTGACAAGTCGGTATGGGCCAGCCTGCGCGCACGCCTGAGCGGCGAACAGAAAGACCGCATCGAGGAAGTGCTCGATACCATCCGCCTGACCGCCTCGGCACTGCGCCCGGCGGGGTTGCTGTCCCACGGGCAGAAGCAGTTCCTGGAAATCGGCATGCTGCTGATGCAAGACCCGCAACTGTTGCTGCTGGATGAACCGGTGGCGGGCATGACCGACGCCGAAACCGAGTTCACCGCCGAGCTGTTCAAGCGCCTGGCGGGCAAGCATTCGCTGATGGTGGTGGAACACGACATGGGGTTTGTCGGTTCGATTGCCGACCACGTGACCGTGTTGCACCAGGGCAGCGTGCTGGCCGAAGGGTCGCTTGCACAGGTGCAGGAAAACGAGCGCGTTATCGAGGTTTACCTCGGTCGCTGACGCGCGCCGCTTTATGTGGGAGCTGGCTTGCCTGCGATAGCGGTGAGCCTGATAC
>NZ_VBVZ01001089.1 GCF_005863185.1 Pseudomonas edaphica | reverse complement strand
CTTGATGGCGTTTGATGGCCGCCTGGCACCGACCTCCGCAGACGCGGCGATCTATGAGCTGTTCCTGCAGGAAAGCACCAAACAGATCTTCCTCGACGAACTCGGCCCGGAAACCAGCGCCAGCTGGAAAGCCTTTGTCAGCAACGCCAACCTGTCCTATTCCGCCAACGCCGACCACCTGCTGGGCCGTGAAGACAGCCCCTTCTGGGACGACGTGCGCACCGCGCAAAAAGAAGACAAACCGGCGATCCTCGCCCGCAGCCTTGCCGCCGCCATCACCGCTGGCGACAGCCAATTGGGTGGCGATCACAAGGCCTGGCAGTGGGGCAAACTGCACACCACCACCTGGAAAAACACCAATGGCCAAGTGATACGCGGCCCGTTTGCCAGTGGCGGCGACCACAACACCCTGAACCCGGCGCCGTACAGCTGGGGGCAGGATTTTGTGACCACCCAAGTGCCGGCGCTGCGCATGATCGTCGACTTCGGCCAAATCGAACCGATGATGGGTCAAGGTGGCATCGGCCAATCCGGCAACCCGGCCAGCCCGAGTTATGCGAACGGCATCGATGCGTCGCTCAAGGCGCAATACCTGAGCTTCCCGATGCAGCCGCAGAACTTTGACACGGTGTACGGGAAAACCCGCTTGACCCTCACACCCGGCAAGTAACCCGGTTCCCGCTGAGGGAACCGGATAGAAATGTGGGAGCTGGCTTGCCTGCGATAACAGTGTGTCAGTCACTAATTAATCGACTGACAC
>NZ_VBVZ01001088.1 GCF_005863185.1 Pseudomonas edaphica | reverse complement strand
ACCAGGTACACCAGCAGCGCAATGGCGCCGGAGCTGGCCAGCAGGAATTCGAACACTGCAGCCGGCGCCACGTAGTTGGCGAATACGGCCAGGAACGCAGCACCCGTCGACAGCAACACCGCCCAGTAAGGCGTGCCGCTTTTGTTGGTGCGCTTGGCCACGGCCGGTGCATCACCGCGACGGCCCAAGGAGAACAGCATGCGCGAGGCGGTGTACAGCGCCGAGTTGAGGCAGCTGGTCACGGCAACCAATACCACCAGGTCGACGATCAGCTTGGCATTCGGGATGCCCATGCGTTCCAGCACGGTCTGGTAAGAACCTACCGCCGCCAGGGTCGGATCGTTCCATGGCACCAGGGACACCACGATGAAGATCGACAGCAGGTAGAACAAACCAATCCGCCAGATCACCGAGTTGGTGGCCTTGGTGATTTGCTGGCCAGGGTTCTTCGATTCGGCCGCTGCAATGGTAACGATCTCGGTACCCATGAACGAGAACATGGTGGTCAG
>NZ_VBVZ01001087.1 GCF_005863185.1 Pseudomonas edaphica | reverse complement strand
GACTAAAAAGCGAGGCAAGCATGGGCAAAGAGCACAAGGCCAGTATTGACGGGGATCAATGGGCGCAGTGTGTACGGGAACATGGCTGGTTGTGGAATGCCGCGACGGGGTCTATCGCGCGTGCGCCGGCGACACTGATCCTGGCCCACGGCGCCGGTGCACCGATGGACTCAGCCTTTATGAACGACATGGCTGCACGCCTTGCCGGACATGGCGTGAACGTGTTGCGCTTCGAGTTCCCGTACATGGCTCAACGCCGCGTGGACGGCGGTAAACGCCCGCCGAACCCGGCGCCGAAACTGCTCGAATGCTGGCGCGAGGTGTATGCCGAGGTGCGACGTCATGTCGCTGGGAAGCTGGCGGTTGGCGGCAAGTCCATGGGGGGGCGCATGGCCAGTTTGTTGGCCGATGAGCTGGGGGCTGACGCGCTGGTGTGTTTGGGTTATCCGTTTTATGCGGTGGGCAAGCCGGAAAAACCTCGAGTCGAACATCTGGCCGGGTTGAAGACGCCGACGTTGATTGTGCAGGGCGAGCGCGATGCGCTGGGTAATCGGGCGGCGGTGGAAGGGTATGCGCTGTCACCGAGCATCGAGGTGATGTGGCTGGTGGCGGGGGATCATGATTTGAAGCCGTTGAAGGCTTCGGGGTTTGGTCATGAGCAGCATTTGGAGGCGGCTGCGGTGAAGGTGGCTGGGTTTTTGGGCGCCTGTTAGGGCCCCATCGCAGGCAAGCCAGCTCCCACATTTTGAATTGTGAATACCTTCAAATG
>NZ_VBVZ01001086.1 GCF_005863185.1 Pseudomonas edaphica | reverse complement strand
GGTCGTGGGCTCAATGATCGGCGGCGGGATCTTCTCACTGCCGCAGAACATGGCCGCACGCGCCGAAGTGGGCGCGGTGCTGATCGGCTGGGCAATCACCGCCGTCGGCATGCTCACCCTGGCGTTTGTGTTCCAGACCCTGGCCAATCGCAAACCCGAACTGGATTCCGGCGTGTACGCCTATGCCAAGGCCGGGTTCGGTGACTACATGGGGTTTTCGTCGGCCTGGGGTTATTGGATCAGTGCGTGGATGGGCAACGTCGGTTACTTCGTGTTGCTGTTCAGCACCCTCGGCTACTTTTTCCCGGTATTCGGCCAAGGCAATACACCAGTCGCCATCGGCTGCGCCTCGCTGCTGCTGTGGGCCGTGCATTTTCTGGTGCTGCGCGGCATCAAGGAGGCGGCGTTCATCAACCAGATCACCACCGTGGCGAAGATCGTGCCGTTGCTGATGTTTATCGTGATCGCCGCCGTGGCGTTCAAGGCGGATATTTTTACCCGCGATATCTGGGGCCTGGGCAACCCGCAATTTGGCAGCGTGGTCGATCAGGTGCGCAACATGATGCTGGTCACCGTGTGGGTGTTTATCGGCATCGAAGGCGCGAGCATCTTCTCGTCCCGTGCAGAAAAACGCAGCGACGTCGGCAAGGCCACCGTGATCGGTTTTATCACCGTGCTGCTGTTTTTGATGCTGGTGAACGTGCTGTCCCTGGGCATCATGACCCAACCGGAACTGGCCAAACTGCAGAACCCTTCGATGGCTGCCGTGCTGGAGC
>NZ_VBVZ01001085.1 GCF_005863185.1 Pseudomonas edaphica | reverse complement strand
GCCAACGGATCACTCGCCTTATGAATATCCACCGACAACAACTGCCTGAACCGACGAGCCCCCGGAAACCCGGTCCCCAACCCCAACACATGCCGAGTAATGTGATGCATCGCACCACCACTGGCCAAATGCTCCGCAATATAAGGCCGCAACTGCGCCAACACCTGCGCCCGACTCACCACCGGCGCCGCACTGCCAAACAACCGCTGATCCACCTCCGCCAACACATACGGATTGTGATAAGCCTCCCGCCCCAACATCACCCCATCAAACACCTGCAAATGCTCCTGGCACTGCTCCAGCGTCTTGATCCCGCCATTCAACACAATCTCCAACTCCGGGAAATCCTGCTTCAACTGCGCCTGCTCTCCAAGCACGCCATGCTCTACACCGAGATGGTCACCACTGGCGCGATCCTGCACGGCGACCACGAGCGCTTCCTGCGCCACAACGAAGCCGAGCACCCACTCGCACTGCAACTGGGCGGCAGCGTCCCTGCCGACCTGGCTGCCTGCGCACGTATGGCTGAGGCTGCCGGTTACGATGAAGTGAACTTGAACGTCGGCTGCCCGAGTGATCGGGTGCAGAACAATATGATCGGCGCGATCTTGATGGCGCACCCGGCGTTGGTGGCAGATTGCGTGAAGGCGATGCGGGATGCGGTGTCGATTCCGGTGACGGTGAAGCACCGTATCGGGATCAATGGGCGCGACAGTTATGCCGAGTTGTGTGATTTCGTTGGGACGGTGAGGGATGCGGGGTGTACGAGTTTTACG
>NZ_VBVZ01001084.1 GCF_005863185.1 Pseudomonas edaphica | reverse complement strand
GGTCCAGCATGACTACCCGGACAAGCAGGTGTTGCTGGATGTCTGGGAAGTCTCGGCCTTTACCGGCGAGCCCCATGGTGCCGAAGGGCAGCCGTTGGAATGGGTGACGCCGCGGGACTTGCTCAACTATGAGTTCCCGGCGGCGAATGCACCGATTGTTGCGGCTGCCCGTTTGCCCGCTGAATACTTGATCACACCAGGCGAACTGGAAGCCCCCACCTTGTTGCGAGGTGTCCAGAAAGCCATTGCCGGTGGCATCAAGCTGGTTCAACTGCGCGCGCCCAACGGTTACGACCCTAAATACCGTGACTTGGCGGTGGACGCGGTGGGCCTGTGTGCCGGCAAGGCGCAACTGATGCTTAAAGGGCCGTTCGAATGGCTGGGGGATTTCCCTGCCGCCGGCTGGCACATGACCTCGGCGCAGTTGCGTAAATACGCGAGCAAAGGCCGCCCGCTGCCGAAGGATCGCTGGTTGGCGGCTTCTTGCCACAACGCCGAAGAGCTGGCACTGGCAGAGATGATGGACGTGGATTTTGTCACGCTGTCGCCGGTGCAGCCGACCCAGACTCATCCCGATGCCCAGCCGTTGGGTTGGGAGCAGGCGGTAGAGTTGATCCGTGGGTTCAGTAAGCCGGTGTTTCTGCTGGGCGGGCTTGGGCCGGCTGAGCGGGAACAGGCTTGGGAAGCCGGGGCTCAGGGTGTGGCAGGCATTCGCGCGTTCTGGCCTGAGGCATGATGATCGTTCCCACGCTCTGCGTGGGAATGCAGCCCTGGAC
>NZ_VBVZ01001083.1 GCF_005863185.1 Pseudomonas edaphica | reverse complement strand
GGCGCGTACCGACGCCAACGCGGCAGACTTGCTGACCTCCGACTGCGACCCGTACGACCAGCCGTTCGTAACCGGCGAACGCACCCAGGAAGGCTTCTATAAAGTGCGCGCCGGTCTCGACCAGGCGATCGCCCGTGGCCTGGCCTACGCGCCTTACGCCGACCTGATCTGGTGCGAAACCGCCAAGCCGGACCTGGACGAAGCGCGTCGTTTCGCCGAAGCGATCAAGAAGGAATACCCGGACCAACTGCTGTCCTACAACTGCTCGCCTTCTTTCAACTGGAAGAAGAACCTGGACGACGCGACCATCGCCAAGTTCCAGCGCGAACTGTCGGCCATGGGCTACAAGCACCAGTTCATCACCCTGGCTGGCATTCACAACATGTGGCACAGCATGTTCAACCTGGCGCACGACTATGCCCGTAACGACATGACCGCCTACGTGAAACTGCAGGAGCAAGAGTTCGCTGACGCCGCCAAGGGTTACACCTTTGTGGCGCACCAGCAGGAAGTGGGCACCGGCTACTTCGACGACATGACCACCGTGATCCAGGGCGGCACCTCGTCCGTGACCGCGCTGACCGGCTCGACCGAAGAAGAGCAGTTCCACTAAGTCGCGAGTAAACGGCCAGTGCGGCCCCACGGAAGACTTAACCGCACTGCCGCTTGATCTGACGCCCCGACTGGTTCGGGGCGTTTTTTTTGCCCGCTTGAAAACACCACACATCACCTGTGGGAGCTGGCTTGCCTGCGATGGCGGTGGGTCAGTGACAGATTTTTCAAC
>NZ_VBVZ01001082.1 GCF_005863185.1 Pseudomonas edaphica | reverse complement strand
GCTGGGGCGTCTGGCCCAATGGTCCAGTACGCTGAAAAATCCGGAAGCCTTGTCTGGCAAACGGCCGGACTTCAGCTTCAAAGAGTTCAACATGCTGGCTGATGTACTGGCCCAAAGCGTTGAGCAGGTTCAGGCCGCCAGCCTGCGTGAAGAGCGCTTGTTGCGCTATACCAGTCATGAACTTCGGACCCCGCTGGCCGTGCTCAAGGCCAATATTGAATTGCTGGCCATGCAGTCCGGCGGCGTCCTGCCACCGCCCTTGCAACGTATCGAACGTTCGGTGCTGAACATGCAACTGATCGCCGAGACGTTGCTGTGGATGAGCCGCGAGAACCCCGAGCCATTGCCGCAGGAACACATTGACGTCAGCGAGTTGGTTGGCGAGTTGATTCAACAGCATCGCTACCTGATCGGTAACCGGGATATCGACTTGATGATCAACATCCACACCGAGCCCTGCCTATTGCCCCCCACGGCGTGTCGCATTGTGATCGGTAACTTCCTGCGCAATGCGCTGCAATACGCAGAAGACGGCACCGTGGAAATCAGTTTCAAGTACCCTCAGTTGCGCATCGTCAACCACATCAGGGAGATCAAGTCGCGGCAGGAATCTAACGATTTTGGCTACGGGCTGGGGCTGCAGTTGATGCGCCAGCTATGTGCAAAACTGGGCTGGCAGATTGAAGTGGTGCTCGAGCAACAACGCTTTACCGTGATTCTCGGCTTTACCCGCGTGCGGGCCTTAGATAATGGGGGAAGTACAACGAAGGGGACTGATTTATTTTCTGGATAATAATTAAGA
>NZ_VBVZ01001081.1 GCF_005863185.1 Pseudomonas edaphica | reverse complement strand
GTCTGTTTTTGGGGCTGCTGCGCAGCCCAACGCAGGGCAAGCCTGCTCGCCACAGAGGAGCGTGGGTTAAGACAGTTGCTCCCACATTTGATCCGGTTTACTTAGCCGTCTGCCAGATCAGCCGCTTTTCTGCCACACTTGTCGGCCGTGCATAAATAGACGACCTGCAAAGTACCTGATGACTGACCAAGCGCCCGCTATCGACCAACTGCTCAAAAACCTCGATCACGCCATGCTCGCCGACCGCCACCGCTTGCGGCGCCAGTTGCTTGAGCTGCGCAAGAAGCCCGACGAGGAGAAGCTGGCGCAGTGGGGCACGCGTATGCAGGCGTCCTGCGCCCAAGTCACCGCGCGGCGTGCCAGCCTGCCAGTGATTCGCTATGACGACAGCCTGCCGATCGCGGCCAAGCGTGACGAGATCAAAGAGGCGCTAAACAAGCATCAGGTGCTGATCATTGCCGGCGAAACCGGTTCGGGTAAAACCACCCAGTTGCCGAAGATCTGCCTGGAGATTGGGCGCGGCCAGTACGGCCTGATCGGCCACACCCAGCCGCGCCGGATTGCTGCGCGCAGCGTCGCCAGCCGGGTTGCCGAAGAGCTGGCCACGCCATTGGGCGCGCTGGTCGGCTATCAGGTGCGTTTTGAAGACCAGAGCGATTCCAACACGCTGATCAAGCTGATGACCGACGGCATTTTGCTGGCGGAAACCCAGAACGACCGTTATCTGGAACGCTACGACACCATCATCGTCGACGAAGCCCACGAACGCAGCCTGAACATCGACTTCCTGCTCGGTTACCTGAAAACCC
>NZ_VBVZ01001080.1 GCF_005863185.1 Pseudomonas edaphica | reverse complement strand
GGTCAGTCACCTCAACGTCGGCGACCGGGTCATGGCCCTGACCGGTTGGGGCAGCTTTGCCGAACAGGTCGCGGTGCCGGGCTATAACGTGCTGCCGATCCCGCCGAGCATGGATTTCACCACCGCCGCCGCCTTCAGCATGACCTACGGCACCTCGATGCATGCACTGAAACAACGCGCCAACCTGCAACCTGGCGAAACCCTGCTGGTGCTCGGCGCTTCCGGCGGCGTGGGCCTGGCGGCGGTGGAAATCGGCAAAGCCATGGGCGCCCGGGTGATTGCCGCCGCCAGCAGCGCCGACAAACTCGCCGTGGCCAAGGCGGCCGGTGCGGATGAGCTGATCAACTACAGCGAAGCCAGCCTCAAAGACGAGATCAAGCGCCTGACCGACGGCAATGGTGTCGATGTGATCTACGACCCCGTCGGCGGCGACCTGTTTGACCAGGCCGTACGTGGCATTGCCTGGAACGGACGCCTGCTGGTGGTGGGCTTTGCCAGCGGGCGCATTCCCGAACTGCCGGTAAACCTGGCGCTGCTCAAGGGTGCGTCGGTAGTCGGGGTGTTCTGGGGCTCGTTCGCCCAGCGCCAGCCGCAGGACAATGCGGCGAACTTCCAGCAGTTGTTCACCTGGTATGGCGAGGGCAAGTTGAAGCCGTTGGTGTCGCAGACTTACCCGCTTGAGCAGGCTGCGCAGGCGATCAATGACCTGGGGCAACGCAGGGCTGTGGGAAAGGTTGTCGTCCAGACCCGCTGAATGCGGTTCATGTGGGAGCTGGCTTGCCTGCGATGGCGGCGGGTCAGCTCACACAGCTGCAATT
>NZ_VBVZ01000107.1 GCF_005863185.1 Pseudomonas edaphica | reverse complement strand
GTACCGCCGCGCAAGACGTCGCTGAAAGAGTCGCCGGCGTTGAGCCAGGTGAACCTGCTGTCGGGCGACATCAAAACACGCAAAGTCGCAATTCTTGCGGCTAACGGTGTGGATGGCGCAGCGATTGCGGCGTTGAAGAAAGCGCTGGCCGCCGAAGGTGCGCATGCCAAGGTGCTGGGGCCGACGTCGGCACCGGTGAAGACTGCGGATGGCAAGAGCCTGCCGGTGGATGCGTCGATGGAAGGCATGCCGTCGGTGGCGTTTGATGCGGTGTTCGTGCCGGGCGGTAAAGAGTCGATCAAGGCCTTGAGTGGCGACGGCGTGGCGTTGCACTTCCTGTTGGAGGCGTACAAGCATCTGAAGGCGATTGCGCTTGCCAGTGATGCCAAGCCGTTGCTGGAGCAGCTTAAGCTGGAGGCGGATGCGGGGTTGATCGTGGGAGCGGATGCCAAGGCGTTCAAGGCATTCTTTGCGGCGATTGCGCAGCATCGGGTGTGGGCGCGGGAGCCTAAGGCCAAGGCGATTCCGGCTTAAGCTTTTGGGTGTTTGTTAGACCGCTATCGCAGGCAAGCCAGCTCCCACATTTGACTGTATTCACAGTTCAAAAGGTGGGAGCTGGCTTGCCTGCGATGGCTTTACTCGGTTTTGCGCGGAATCAACACAACCTGCGCCGGGATGTGTTTCACAATCTGCCGGTGAATCTTCAGGTCATACGCCGAATCAATGCGCTTCACCCGTTTGGTCAGCAGTGTGGCCAGCCATGGGTAATCCTGGGTGCGCGGCGCCTGAATGGTCACGTCGCACTGGTAATTCACCACATCGGTGGCGATCGCATCCAACTGATGGCGAAGTTCTTCAATATCGGTGAGGTTCAACGCAACCGTGGTGCTTTGAGCCGCCGGGTCGATGACCTTGGCGGGTGGCTTGGCCTCGGCAGCTTTCAAGGCGGCTTCGGCTTTATCCAGCTCGGCTTTGCGGGCGTGGCTGATGGCGCTGTTGACGCCGCCAGTAAGCGCCGGAGCCTTGGGCATCAAGGCGCGTGCGCGGCTTAACGCCGTAGCGGCGGCATTTACATCACCTTTTTGCAATACGATCTGGCTGCGTTGCAAGTAGGCTTCGGCCAATTGGCGCTGGTAGGTTTCCAGGGCTGGGTCGTTGGGCGACTGGGCCTGTAATGCGGCCAGCTCGTCTTCGGCGGTGGCCAGTTCACTGCTGGCCAGGTTTTGCTCCAGCTGCGCGATGGCCGCAGCACGCGGGTCCTGCGCCTCGGGGGCGGCGGGCGGTGTGCTTTGGCAGGCGCCCAGCAGCAGGGAAAATGCGGCAAGGAGCAGATAACGGGAGTTGAACGGCTTCATTCCTGCGACTCTCTATTTGCGCAAAAAGCGAGCAAGTCTACACCCCTCGACGGGGCAGGACAAAACTCAGCAGAAACAGGGCGGCGGCCGTGACCACAATCGACGGCCCGGCCGGCGTGTCCTTGAACCAGGACAGCGCCAGGCCCCCGCACACGGCGAGCATGCCCAGCAGGCTGGCGCCGATCGCCATCTGCTCCGGTGAGCGGGCATGGCGCTGGGCGGCGGCTGCGGGAATGATCAGCAGCGACGTGATCAACAATACGCCGACAATCTTCATTGCGACAGCAATCACCACGGCGATCAACAGCATCAGGGTCATGCGCAGCGCCGGTACGGGCAAACCTTCGACGGTGGCCAGCTCTTCGTGCACGGTAATTGCCAGCAACGGGCGCCACAAGGCCACCAGCAGCACCAGCACAGCGGCGCTGCCGCCGAGGATCCAGGCAAGGTCAGTGGGGCTGATCGCCAGCAAATCGCCGAACAGGTAGGCCATCAGGTCGATGCGTACTTCATGCATGAAGCTCAGCACCACCAGGCCCAGCGACAGCGTGCTTGGCGCCAGAATGCCCAGCAGCGTGTCCGAGGCCAGCGGCTGGCGCTGTTGCAGGGTTACCAGCAGCACTGCCAGTAATAGGCAGCCCACAGTGACGGCGATGGTCGGGCTCACATCCAGCAGAAAGCCCATGGCCACGCCCAGCAGCGCGGCATGCGACAACGTGTCGCCAAAGTAGGCCATGCGCCGCCAGACCACGAACGAGCCCAATGGGCCCGCCACCAGTGCCAAAGCCAAGCCTGCCAGCAGGGCGTAGAGCAGAAAATCAGCCATGCTTGCAGCTATCTCCATGAACGTGGGGTTGAGGCGTAGCGGGATCGTCGACCACAGCGCCATGCAAATCATGGGCGTGATCGTGATGGTGGTGATAGATCGCCAGGCTCTGCGCGTTTTTGCCGAACAGCTCGACGAATGCCGGGTCGCCGCTCACCTGTTCCGGGTGGCCGGAGCAGCATACGTGGCGGTTGAGGCACACCACTTGATCCGTGGTGCTCATCACCAGGTGCAAGTCGTGGGAGACCATCAGCACGCCGCAGCCATGGCGGTCACGCAGGCGGGTGATCAGGCTGTACAGCTCGGCCTGGCCGGCAACATCCACGCCTTGCACGGGTTCATCAAGTACCAGTAGCTCGGGTTCGCGCAACAAGGCGCGCGCCAGCAGTACGCGCTGCATCTCGCCGCCGGAGATGCTCTGCACCGGGCTGTCGATAACCTGTTCGGCACCGACTTCCTTAAGCGCCGCTTGTGCGCGTGCGCGGTCGACGCCAGGCACCAGGCGCAGGAAGCGCAGTACCGACAGCGGCAGCGTTGGATCGACGTGTAATTTTTGCGGCATGTAACCGACGCGCAGCTTGGGCTTGCGCCACACGCTGCCGCTGTCGGGCTTGAGCAGGCCAAGCACGGCGCGCACCAGCGTGGTCTTGCCGGCGCCATTGGGGCCGATCAGCGTCACGATCTGCCCTGGCTCCACGCTCAATGCGATGTTATCCAGTACGTTTTGCCCGGCGAACGTGACCCCAACCTGCTCCAGGCGGATTAACGCGTTGCTCATCAAGCCCCCTGGCAACCGGAGCAGAGCCCGACCACTTCGACCGTTTGCCCTTCGACCTTAAAGCCCACGTCGGCGGAGCTTTTGATGATGGCGTCGCTGATGCTTTTTTGTTCAAGCTCGATGGCGGCGTGGCATTCGCGGCAGATCAGGAATTGGCCCTGGTGCGCGTGTTCCGGGTGGCTGCAGCCGACAAAGGCGTTGAGCGATGCGATGCGATGCACCAGGCCGTTTTCCAGCAGGAAGTCCAGCGCGCGGTACACCGTCGGCGGCGCGGCGCGGCGGCCGTCCTGCTCGCTGAGCACGCCAAGAATGTCGTAGGCGCCCAGAGGCTTGTGACTTTGCCACACCAGCTCCAGCACCCGACGACGCAGGGCGGTCAGGCGCAAGCCTTTCTGCGCGCACAGGGTATCGGCCTCCGGTGTACGCAGTGAGAGTGGTCGTGGGGACGGCTGGCAAGCGGTGTTTTAGGCATGAGCGGCGACAGACATTTGATAGAGACGTTATTATGTTACCTGTTCCTACGCCATTGAGTGGTCATCGTGTCCCGACTTTTTCCCGTTTTTGTCGTATTTGTCACCAGTTTGTTCATCACCGGGGCCGCTCAGGCTGAGGTCAAGGTGCTGACCAGCATCAAACCGTTGCAGTTGATCGCCGCCGCTGTGCAGGACGGCGTGGCGATTCCAGAGGTGCTGTTGCCGCCTGGCGCATCGCCGCATAACTATGCCTTGCGCCCATCCGACGTACGGCGCGTGCAGTCGGTAGACCTGCTGTATTGGATCGGCGCGGACATGGAAAGCTTCCTGCCACGCGTGCTCAAGGGGCGTAGCCTGCCGACCGTGGCAGTTCAAGACTTGCCTGGGATGAAGTTGCGTCGGTTCGCCGAAGATAGCCACTCGCATGCCGATGATGCCGACGAACACGACCACGATCACCGCCCTGGCAGCCTGGATGCGCACTTGTGGTTGTCGACGGTCAATGCCCGCGTGATCGCTGCGCGCATGGCGTCTGACCTCAGCACTGCCGACCCGGCCAACGCTGCGCGTTATCAGAGCAATGTGAAGGCGTTCGATGAGCGTCTGGATGCTTTGGATGCACGCTTGAAGGCGCGCCTGTCCACCGTCGGCGACAAGCCGTACTTCGTGTTCCACGAGGCATTTGATTACTTCGAAGACGCTTACGGGCTCAAGCACACGGGCGTGTTCAGCGTGGCCGCCGAAGTGCAGCCGGGCGCTCAGCATGTTGCCGCGATGCGTACGCGTTTGCAGGAAGTGGGTAAGACGTGCGTGTTCAGCGAGCCGCCGTTGCGTCCGCGTTTGGCCGAGACTTTGGTGGCGGGCTTGCCGGTGAAGTTGGCAGAGCTGGATGCGTTGGGTGGCTATACCCCGGCGACGGCGCAGGGTTATGAGCAGGTACTGGAAAAGCTGGGGAATGACTTGGCCGGGTGCCTGGAGTCGCTCTAACAGCCAACACAGAATGACTGTGGGAGCTGGCTTGCCTGCGATGGCGATGTCGAATGACACACCGCTATCGCAGCGGTGCGACGATTCGACAAGCCAGCTCCCACATTGACCGAGTCGAGTACTAGAGCGCGAACGGCAGGTGGACTGTGACCTGCTGGCGCTGCGCCAGCCGATGCTCGAACTCCGCCGGGTCATGGATCAACACATCCTGCCCGGCAAACGATTCTGCGGCGATCAGGCGTGACAGCCAGAAACGCACGCACGCAACGCGCAGCAGGGTCGGCCACAGCTCGGCCTCCTTGGCGGTAAACGGCCGCAGCCCCGCGTAGGCGCCCAGCAACGCGCGGGCGCGTTGCCCATCAATCACGCCATCGGCGTCGGAGCACCAGTCATTCAAGGCGATTGCCACGTCGTAGAGCATCGGGCCTGAGCAGGCGTTGTAGAAGTCGATCAAACCGGTGAGGTGGGTGCCTTCGAACATCGCGTTGTCGCGGAACAGGTCGGCGTGTACGTTGGCGCGCGGCAGGGCGAGGATGTCGGCCTTGTGGGCTTCGATTTCGCTCAAGGACGCTTGCAGCAGACGCTGCTGGGCTTCGTTCAGGTGTGAAATAAGCTGCGCGCCTTCAGTGAGCATCCACTCCAGGCCGCGATCGGTCTTGCGCTCCAGCACTTTATCGCCTTGCGTCGCCAGGTGCAGGTGGCCGAGCAGGTCGCCGACCTGGGCGCAATGCTGCGCGTTGGCGTCCTTTATGTGCTTGCCGGCCAGGCGCGGCTGCAACAGCGCCGGTTTGCCTTTGAGTTCGCGAAGCGCCATGCCATCGGTGGTACGCAGTGCGTAAGGCACCGGCAGGTCGGCGTCGTGGAGCACGTCTAGCAGTTCGATGAAGAACGGCATTTCCGCCACTGGGCCGCGCTCAACCAGAGTCAGGACGAATTCGCCCTGTTCCAGGCTGATAAAGAAGTTGGTGTTTTCGCTACCGGCGGCAATCCCCTGGAAATCAAGCAGGCGGCCGAGCCCGTAAGGGGCGAGAAAGGTTTCCAGCTCGGGCCGAGCCAGGGGGGTGAACACAGACATGTTTAAGCTGCCAGTACGGGCGCCGCAGTGCGCGGCGCCAATTTAAGTTAAGAAATCATTTCCATTCGAAGATCTTCCATGACGGGATCAGCATATCCGGCTGGTCAGAGCGGATGAAGTTCGCATCGGTTCCGTCCGCGCGCACCAGGAAATACGGTGGAAAGCCTTTTTGCGTCACCTTAATTGCGTACAGGAAGCCATTCTGGCGGTATTCCTGAATGGTCTTGTCGCCTTCCGTGCGAATGGTAACTTCCGGGTCGCCCGACGGCGCAGTATCCGCCGCCATGGCCACTATCGGGGTGAGTGCAATCAAGCCGGTCAACAACAGGCGATTTACTGTACGCATGATAACCTTGTCCCTTTGTCGTCATTGGTCCGGCTATTCTAGCGCCTGACCCGCCGAAAAGGTTGATCCTGCTCATGAGCCAAGCCCCCCTCGTCCTGGTGGACGGTTCTTCTTATCTGTACCGCGCCTTCCACGCGCTGCCACCGCTGACCACCTCCAAAGGCCTGCCGACCGGTGCGGTCAAGGGCGTGTTGAACATGCTCAAAAGCCTGCGCAAGCAGTACCCAAACAGCCCGTTCGCGGTGGTGTTCGACGCCAAGGGTGGGACCTTTCGCGATGAGATGTACGCCGAATACAAGGCTAACCGCCCCAGCATGCCCGATGACATGCGCCTGCAAATCGAGCCACTGCACCAGAGTGTGATCGCCCTGGGCTTCCCGTTGCTGTGCGTTGAAGGCGTCGAAGCCGATGATGTGATCGGCACCCTGGCCCGCAGCAGCGCGGCGGCTGACCGCCCGGTAGTGATTTCTACCGGCGACAAGGACATGGCGCAGCTGGTGGACGGGCACATTACCTTGGTCAACACCATGACCGGTAGCTCGATGGACATCGAGGGCGTGAAGGAGAAATTCGGTGTCGCTCCGGAGCAGATCATCGATTATCTGGCGCTGATGGGCGATTCGTCCGACAACATCCCAGGCGTGCCGGGGATTGGTCCGAAGACGGCTTCCGGCTTGCTGGTGGGCGTGAATGGCGGCATCAAAGAGCTGTATGAGCAGTTGGATATCGTGCCGACCTTGCCGATCCGCGGGGCCAAGACCCTGCCGGCCAAGTTGGAAGAGCATAAGGAGATGGCATTCCTGTCCTATCAACTGGCGACGATCAAGGTCGACGTGCCGCTGGATGTGGGCCTGGATGATTTGCACCTGATCGAACCGGACCGCGAAAAGCTGCTGGAGCTGTACACGCTGCTGGAGTTCAAGAGCTGGTTTGATGAAATTCAGCGCGATGCCAAGCGCGTTGAGCTCAAGGCTGCCCCTGTTGTTGAGGAGGCCATCGAAGTGGTGGCACCCGCAGAAGCGTCTTACACCACCATCCTCGACCAGGCGACATTCGACGCCTGGCTGAAAAAACTCAACGCGGCAAAATTGTTCGCGTTCGACACCGAAACCACCGGGATCGATGCGCAACAGGCGCAATTGGTCGGGGTTTCCTTTGCCGTGCAGCCCCATGAAGCAGCTTACATCCCGCTGACCCATTCCTACATCGGCGCGCCGCAGCAACTGGACCGTGACACGGTACTGCTGGCCTTGAAGCCATTGCTGGAGGACGCGACCAAGCTCAAGGTCGGCCAGCACGCCAAGTTTGATATGAACATCCTGGCCAACTGTGCCATCGGCGGCGACCAGGCCAACGGTATTACCGTGCGCGGCATCGCTTTCGACACCATGCTCGAATCCTATGTGCTGAACTCCACCGCGACCCGGCACGACATGGACAGCCTGGCCAAGAAGTACCTGGACTACGACACTGTCAGCTTCCAGGACATCGCCGGCAAGGGCGCCAAGCAGCTGACGTTCGACCAGATCCCGCTTGAGCAAGCCGGCCCTTATGCGGCCGAAGATGCCGACGTGACGCTGCGCCTGCACCAGGCTTTGCATGCGCAGCTTGAAGCCATTCCAAGCCTTGCCAGTGTGCTGACGGACATTGAAATACCCTTGGTGCCGGTGCTGGCGCGTATCGAGCGTCAAGGCGCATTGGTGGATAAGGCGCTGCTGGGCATCCAGAGTATCGAGCTGGGCAACAAGATGGTTGAGCTGGAGCGCCAGGCGTTTGAGATCGCCGGTGAAGAGTTCAACCTGGGCTCGCCCAAGCAACTCGGGGCGATTCTTTACGAGAAGCTCGGTTTGCCGGTATTGAAAAAGACCGGCAAAGGCCAGGCGTCCACGGCTGAAGAAGTATTGGCCAAGCTGGCCGAAGATGACTTCCTGTTGCCCAAGGTACTGATGCAGTACCGCAGCATGAGCAAGCTCAAAAGCACCTACACCGACCGCCTGCCGGAGCAGATCAACCCGCGTACCGGGCGTATTCACACGTCTTATCATCAGGCGGTGGCGGCGACCGGGCGTTTGTCGTCCAGTGATCCGAACCTGCAGAACATCCCGGTGCGCACCGCCGAAGGGCGGCGCATTCGCCAGGCGTTTGTCGCGCCTAAAGGCTACAAGTTGCTGGCGGCGGACTATTCGCAGATCGAGCTGCGGATCATGGCGCATTTGTCCAAGGACGAGGGGCTGATGAATGCGTTCCGTAATGACTTGGACGTGCACACCGCCACCGCCGCCGAAGTGTTCAAGGTTGAGCTGACAGAGGTCACGTCCAACCAGCGCCGCAGTGCCAAGGCGATCAACTTTGGCCTGATCTACGGCATGGGCGCGCAGAAGCTCGGCAAGGACATTGGCGTGGATACCAAGACCGCCAAGGCCTACATTGATGTGTACTTTGCGCGCTATCCAGGCGTGCGTGAATACATGGAGCGCACCCGCGCCCAGGCGGCCGACCAGGGTTATGTCGAAACCTTCTTTGGGCGTCGGCTGTATCTGCCGGACATCAACTCCAACAAGCCTCAGGAGCGCGCGGCCGCAGAACGCACAGCGATTAACGCGCCGATGCAGGGCACCGCGGCGGACATCATCAAGAAAGCCATGGTGCTGGTGGACAACTGGCTGACCGAGTCGGGCCTGGATGCCAAGGTGATCCTGCAGGTGCACGATGAATTGGTGCTTGAGGTGCGAGAGGATCTGGTGGCGCAAGTCAGCGAGAAGATCCGCGAGCATATGAGCGCGGCGGCCAAGCTTGACGTGCCTTTGGTGGTAGACGTGGGCGTGGGCGATAACTGGGACGAAGCACACTGACAGCGCGGCTCTGCCATTGCCGAGGGTGATGGCAGAGCGCTTTAGATCAAAAGGCGTCGCAGGTTATTTCCAATAGTTTTTTTGACCTGCCGGAACTTAACCCGTGAACTGCTACTCAGAGTTACTGAATGGGTGGTGAAGCCCTTCAATGCTCCTATGTTGTGTTAAGTGTTGGCAGATATCTGGACCCCGCCCTAGCGGTCCGGAACTTGGACCCCGAACTTCCCCTCCCCATACGAAGTCCGGGGTTTTTTTTGCCTGCGCAAAAGTTATTCGGCGATTTCCGCGCCCTTGTCAGCTAATTCCATCCAGCCGGCCAGCACGGTGTAAGCGTCTTCCAGGCCCATGCGCTTGGGCGCCGAGAACAACTGGATGGTGATCGCGTCGCCCCAACCTTTACGGATTTCGGACTGCACTTTGAGCAAGGTGTTCTTGGCTGCGCCGTAGGTCAGCTTGTCGGCCTTGGTCAGCAGGATATGCATCGGCATGTCGCTGGCGACGGCCCAATCGAGCATCAGCAGGTCGAAATCGGTCATTGGATGACGGATGTCCATCATCAGAATCAAGCCCTTCAAACTCTCGCGGCCACCCAGGTAAGCCTCAAGGTGACGCTGCCAGTGCAGCTTCAACGGGATGGGTACTTTTGCATAACCGTAGCCCGGCAGGTCGACCAGACGCCGATCATCGTCTAGCTTGAAGAAATTGAGCAGCTGCGTGCGGCCCGGGGTTTTCGAGGTGCGCGCCAGGCTGGCGTGGGTCAGGGTGTTCAGCGCGCTGGACTTACCGGCGTTGGAACGGCCGGCAAAGGCGACTTCAAAGCCCTCGTCATCGGGGCATTGGTCCACTTTGGCGGCGCTGAGCATGAACGTGGACTGTTGGCACAGGCCGAGGATGGGATTCTTGAGTTGCATGAGATTTCCGATGTGGGCGGTGCCGAGAAAGGGTGCGGCAAGCGGTGTCGTTTCCGTTTCAGTAGCGCCAGTATATAATGCCGCAGATTTTGTGTGTGCTTTGTCCCAGCGAAGGATGAAGTTCACGGGAGCGAAAGACCTTCATTGCGCATTAGAACGCAAAACGCTCTCAAACCCTGAAAAGGTCGATGTATGACCCGATGGTTATGCGCTTTTGGTGTCCTGATCGCGCTTTTAGGCGCTCAGGCTACACAGGATCCAGAGGCGCTGTACAACCGAGTTTGCATGGCTACGCTGATGCAACACGTGACTCAGGGTTTCAAGGCAATGCCGCCGCGTGGTTTGTGCATGGACTGCAGTACTGAGGATTACCAGGCCATCAACGCGTTGATGGTGAGTAAACCCGGTAGATAACTCTTAAACCCTTAGCCGTAGTTGGATTAGCTGATGAACAAACTGATCGTGAGTCTGCTGTTGACCTTGGGCATCACTGGCGCTGCCGTCGCTGCAGAGGGCCCCCTTAAAGGTGATGCCACTGCCGGTCAAGCGAAAGCCGCCGTATGTGGTGCTTGCCATGGACCGGATGGCAACAGCCCGGCGCCGAACTTCCCCAAACTGGCAGGCCAGGGTGAGCGTTACCTGACCAAGCAGATGCACGACATCAAGGACGGCAAGCGCACGGTGCTGGAAATGACCGGCTTGCTGACTAATCTCAGCGATCAGGACCTGGCGGACATCGCGGCGTATTTTGCCAGCCAGAAAGGCAGTGTGGGAGCTGCTGATCCGAAGCTCGTTGATAAAGGCCAGGCGTTGTTTCAAGGCGGCAAACTCGCTGAAGACCAACCTATCGGTGGCATGCCTGCCTGTAAGGCTTGTCACATCGCAGGTGGCAGTGGGCTGGCCGAGGCGGGTTTTCCCCACCTGAGTGGTCAGCACGCCCAATACACAGCCAAGCAGTTGAAGGACTTCCGCGAGAAGGTTCGCTCCATCGATGGCGATGCCAGCAACAAAATGATGACTGACATTGCGGCGAAACTTTCGGATAAAGATATCGAAGCGCTGTCCAGCTATATTCAGGGCCTGCACTGATTGGACCTGCGACGTTAACGCTCGATTAATCCATCGATGCAAGCATAAAAAGGGTGGCTTAGGCCGCCCTTTTTTGTGGCCGGTGCCGTTACACTAACGAACTCATGCCCGCGTAGACCTGTCACAACTAAAGGTCGCGTGAGGCGACTTTATTTGTCCAGGAGTAAAGCATGCGTAATCTGATCCTCAGCGCCGCTCTCGTCACTGTCAGCCTTTTCGGCATGACCGCGCAAGCTGCCGACGTGCCGCTTGAAGCCGGTAAAACCTACGTTGAATTGGCCAACCCGGTTCCGGTCTCGGAGCCAGGCAAGATCGAAGTGGTGGAGCTGTTCTGGTATGGCTGCCCGCATTGCTACGCCTTTGAGCCGACTATCAATCCTTGGGCCGAAAAACTTCCGTCCGACGTTAACTTCCGACGCATCCCGGCCATGTTCGGCGGCCCATGGGATGCCCACGGCCAACTGTTCCTGACCCTGGAAGCCATGGGTGTCGAGCACAAGGTTCACAACGCTGTATTTAATGCGATTCAAAAAGAAGGCAAGCGCCTGACCAAGCCTGACGAAATGGCTGACTTTGTTGCCACCCAAGGCGTCGACAAGGACAAGTTCCTGGCCACCTTCAACTCCTTCGCTATCCAGGGCCAAATCAAACAGGCCAAGGAACTCGCCCAGAAGTACGGCGTACAAGGCGTACCGACCATGATCGTCAACGGCAAATACCGTTTCGACCTGGGCACTACCGGTGGTCCTGAGCAAACCCTCAATGTTGCCGACCAACTGATCGCTAAAGAGCGCGCAGCCAAGTAAGGGGGCCATCATGCGCGGCTGGGGTACTGAACGTAGCGTTGGCCTGCATGAACCGCGGGTCAACGAACACCACCTGGAGTCCACGGGCTTGCCGGCAGACAGTCGTCTGCGGCTGCTCAGCTTCAATATTCAGGTGGGCAACAGTACCGAGAAGTATCGGCACTACCTCACCCGTGGCTGGCAGCATCTGCTGCCGCACAAAGGGCGTACCGGTAATCTGCAGAAAATCGGCGACCTGCTCAACGACTTCGATCTGGTCGCCTTGCAGGAAGCCGACGGCGGCAGCATGCGCTCCGGTTATGTCAATCAGGTGGAGCATCTCGCCCATCTCGGTGCTTTCCCTTATTGGTATCAGCAACTCAACCGCAACCTCGGGCGCCTGGCACAGCACAGCAATGGCGTGCTCAGCCGCTTGAAGCCGACAGCCATCGAAGATCACCCGTTGCCCGGCCCAAAAGGGCGCGGCGCGATTCTTGTGCGTTTCGGCGAAGGCCCGGAAGCCTTGGTGGTGGTGATGATGCACCTGGCGCTTGGAGCGCGTACACGCAACCTCCAGTTGGCCTACGTGCGTGATCTGATCGGCAACTACAAACACCAGGTGCTGATGGGTGACATGAACACCCATGCCACCGACCTGTTGCAGAATTCCCCGTTGCGCGACCTCGGGTTACTGGCGCCGCAAGTCGAAGCCACGTTTCCCAGCTGGCGCCCGCAACGCTGTCTCGACCATATCCTGCTCAGCCCCAGCCTTACACTGGAAAGTGTGCAGGTGCTGGCGCAGCCCATTTCCGATCACCTGCCCGTCGCGGTAGAGATTCGTCTGCCGGGTTCGCTCACGGCTGATGCATTACCCGCGTTGAGCCCAGGCCCACGCGGACCCCTTGCATGAGCGACGACGCCCAGCGCTGGAAAGAGAAATACCTTAAAAGCGTTGAGCAGCAAGATAAGCTCGAACGCCGCTGGGCTGCCCGCCTCGACCTGTTGCGCCGAGGCCTGGTGCGCAGCACGCTGGCGGCGGAAGGCACCGACCGTGCGGTTGATCAATGCATGAAAGAAATGCGCGATGTGGTGCGTACCGACGACATGGACGCTGCCCTCGCCGCCTTGCTGCCACGCCTGGAAAAAGCCGTGCTCGACTCGGAGCAGCGCCGCGAAACCCGGGTCGACCAGATCAGCACTGCGCTGACTGCCTTAGTTGCGCAGTTGCAGAAACTGCCTCTGCCGCGTGAAGTCGCCCGCCCGCTGAAAACCTTCGCCAAACAGCTTGATGGCCGAGTCGGCCAGGCGCGTGAGATCCCGCTGCTGCTCAGCGAATTGAGCAGCCTGCAAGGGCAGGCGCTAAATAACCTGGAGCCTGAAGGCGAAGCTGCGCGCCCTGGACCAGGCCTGCTGCAACGCCTGTTTGGTGCAAAGGATGTGTCGAATGAGGCGTCGGTGGTTGAATCTGCCCCGCTCTATGCACCGCAACCGCCGGCGTCGAAACCTGCTGCTGCCAAAGCCGCGCCCGAGCCACTGGAGCCCGTGCAATCCGAAGAGCTGACCCAAGCCTTGCGCGCTTTTGCGCCATTGCCGGTAACGCCGGCCGCCGCGCAGCCTGAACCCGCTGAGCCGGTCAAAGTGGCTGAAGTCGCCCGCGAAGCCTTTGCCTTTGAGGCACCGGCGCCGGAGCAAGCCCCCGTCGGGCCTGACGAAGTCTCTGAGCCAGAGATGCCCGAGCCAGCACTAGAGGAAGCCGCGCCCGAAAGCGCCCTTGCTGCATTTATCGAAGAGCCGCAGGTTGAGGTCGACACGCCAGATCAAACGCTCATAGGCAGCCTGTCGCTTCCGCCCGTGCTGGAACCCTGCGAGCCCGATCCCGATGCGCTGCAACCGGACGGCACCTACGCCCTGCCCGACTCCCCCGAGCCGTCCTACAGCTCGGTCGCCAAGCATATCGAAGACACCTTGCTTGGCTTGCTGGAGGATCTGTCCTTACCCGAGCGCCACCGGCCCCAGGCCGAAGCCATGCGCGAGCGCTTGGCCCACGGCTTGAACTGGTACGAATTGCTGCCGATCCTCGATGACCTGGCGGTGCTGATGCTGGCGATTACCGACAGTGGCCAGCATGAGTTCGAGGCCTACCTCAAGCAGCTTAATGAACGCCTCGAAGCCTTCCAGGGCCATCTGCAGGTGGCCAGTGAGGGGCACGCCGACAGCCGCTCGGCCGCACGGGAGCTGGATACGCAGATCCGTGAACAGGTCGACGGCCTGCAAAGCAGCGTGCAGGAAGCTGCTGACCTGGACAGCCTCAAGCATGTGCTGGAAAGCCACCTTGAAGGCTTGCTCGGCACCATGGACGAACACCGGCAGCAGCGTGACCAGCGCGAGCAGGAAGTCGCGGCGCGGCTCAAAAGCCTGGCCG
>NZ_VBVZ01001079.1 GCF_005863185.1 Pseudomonas edaphica | reverse complement strand
CATACGGGCTGCCGACGCGCTTGCCGATCACGCCTTCGAGCGCCAGGTCGCAGGCGCTTTCGAAGATGTCGCGTTGGTTGGCGGCGAAGGTTTCGGAAAACCGCAGCAATTTGCTGCGGCTGCCCGACAGCGCGGATTTAAGCGCAGCACGGCGCTGTTCCACGGGCGCTTCACGCAGGTCTTTTCCGTGTAAAAAAGGTGCATCGAACAGGTAGTAAACGATGTCCAGGCTGCGGCCGATATCGAACGCATTTTGCAACGCCTGGAAGTCCGGTAAACCGTCGGCGTTAAGGCTGACCACTTCGCCATCCAGCCAGCTGTCCTTGAGCTTGAGGGCTTGGAGGGCCTTGACCTGGCGCGGCAAACGCTCGGTCCAGTCATGACCGTTGCGGCTGAACAGGCGCACATCGCCGTCGCGGATACGCGCCAGCATGCGGTAGCCGTCGAATTTGATCTCGTATTGCCAATCGCCGGGCGGGGCGCGGTCGACCAGGGTGGCCAGTTGTGGCGCGAATTGATCGGGCAGGGCGATCTTGGCTTTCTGCCGCTTTGCCCGCGGTGCAGGCGCGGGCTTGCCCACGGTGGCATCGCTGAGCACGCTTTTGGGCTGGGCCTTTACGATGTCGTAGTCTGCGGCCGGGCGGGCTTGCTGATCCTTTTCCTTGATCAGCAACCACTGCTCCTTGTCGCCGCTGCCCTTGAGGCGGGTGCGTACCAGCGCCCAATCGCCGGAGAGTTTTTCACCGACCAGGGTGAATTTGAGTTTGCCGGCTGCATACGCCTTGTGCGGATCGTCGTGAGGCTGCCAGACCCCGCGATCCCACAC
>NZ_VBVZ01001078.1 GCF_005863185.1 Pseudomonas edaphica | reverse complement strand
TATCAGTAGAAACATCCTAACCTGACCCACCGCTATCGCAGGCAAGCCAGCTCCCACAGTTGATCGGAGTTGAATGTGAGTTTTTTGCAGGCAAAAAAAAGCGGTACACCGACCAAGTGCACCGCAAAAATGCCGTTAAGCACAGCAACAACGATTCGGTAAATCAGATCAGTCCAGCAATGCCAGCGCCTGTGCGGTGACTTCCTGGATGCGGGCCCAGTCGCCGTTCTTGACCCATTCAGGGTCCAGCATCCAGCTACCGCCCACGCACATCACGTTTTTCAACGCCATGTAGTTTTTGATGTTGGCCGGGCCAACGCCGCCGGTTGGGCAAAATTTAACTTCGCCGAACGGGCCGCCCAGGGCCTTGATTGCAGCCACGCCGCCGCTGACTTCGGCCGGGAACAGCTTGAAGCGGCGATAACCCAGGCCATAGCCTTCCATGATGCCGGAAGCATTGCTGATGCCAGGCAACAGCGGAATCGGGCTGTGCACCGAGGCTTCCAGCAGGTCACGGGTAATGCCGGGGGTGACGATAAACTGCGAACCGGCAACCTCGGCCGCTTCGAGCATGTGGCGGTCGAGTACGGTGCCGGCACCGGTGCACAGTTCAGGGCGTTGCTCGCGCAGTACCTGAATGGCCTTGAGGCCGAACTCGGAGCGCAGGGTCACTTCCAATGCGGTCAAACCGCCGGCTGCCAGGGCATCGGCCAGCGGCAGGATGTCCTGTTCGCGGGCGATGGTGATCACCGGCAGGATCCGCGCCTTGGCGCAGAGGCTGTCGATCAGGGCAACTTTGTCCGCCATGGACACGGTCGGTTGAGGGC
>NZ_VBVZ01001077.1 GCF_005863185.1 Pseudomonas edaphica | reverse complement strand
GGCCATAGGTGCTCACAACAGGGGAGGTTGTGAGCACCATAGCGCATTCAGTTGTACTTGAGATAAGTGAACCCTGTGGGAGCTGGCTCCCACAGGGATCCGCGGTGCCGATCAGTCAGGCTTGCCGCGCCTGCGCACCAGCTTCATCACCACCACAAAGAACACCGGCACAAACACCACCGCCAGCGTCGCGGTGATCATCCCGCCGATCACGCCTGTACCAATCGCCTGCTGGCTGGCCGAGCTGGCGCCGGTGGCAATCGCCAAGGGCACCACGCCAAGGATAAACGCCAGCGAGGTCATGATGATCGGCCGCAACCTGAGCCGCGCGGCTTTCAGGGTGGCGTCGATCAGATCCTCACCTTGGTCAACCAGGTCTTTGGCAAACTCGATAATCAGAATCGCGTTCTTCGCCGACAAACCGATGATGGTGATCAAACCGACCTTGAAGAACACGTCATTGGGCATGCCACGCAAGCCCACCGCCAATACGGCGCCGAGCACACCCAGCGGCACCACCAGCAACACCGAGGTGGGTATCGACCAGCTTTCATACAGCGCCGCCAGGCACAGGAACACGATCAGCAGCGACAGGCCCAACAACAACGGCGCCTGGGAGCCGGACAAACGTTCCTGCAACGACAACCCGGTCCATTCCTGGCCCAGGCCCGCAGGCAGTTGGCTGACCAGACGCTGGATTTCTTCCATGGCCTCACCGGTGCTGTGCCCCGGCGCCGCTTCGCCGCTGATGGCGATGGCCGGGTAGCCGTTGTAGCGCGTCAGCTGCGCCGGGCCCTGGGTCCAGCTGGCTTCAACAAAGGATGACAAG
>NZ_VBVZ01001076.1 GCF_005863185.1 Pseudomonas edaphica | reverse complement strand
CAAGCGCAAAGACCTCTACACCCACGCTTTCATCATCTTCGCCTGCGCCCACTATTGGGCCAAAGTCCGCGAGCCGTTGGTGGAGTCGGTACTCGATGCGGCCCTGGCCGTGGTCGCCGAACGTTTCGCCACCGGCGACGGCCTGTACGAAGCCGTATTGGAGCGCAACTGGTCATCGCTCAAGTCCGGCCCACTGCAAAACCCACTGATGCACCTGGCCGAAGGTTTCCTCGCCACCCTGGCCGTGCGTGAAGACGCGATCACCCAGGATGCGTTGCTGGACCTCGCCACCGCCCTGCAGAAGCGCTTCATCGACCGCCAGCACGGCGTGATGATGGAAAAACCGCTGGGCGCTGTGGATAACTGGTTTGAGCCGGGACACCAGTTCGAGTGGTTCTTTTTGCTCGACTCTTCAGAGGTACTGCGCGGCACACCCTTGCATGCCTCGCTGACGCGGGCATTTGCCTATGCAGAGCTTAAGGGTGTGGATAAGTTAAGTGGCGCGGTCAGCGGCATGCTCGCGCTGGATGGCAGCGTGCGCGACGGCACGCAACGGATCTGGGCACAGGCTGAATACCTGCGGGCGCTGACCTTGCGGCCGGGCAGTGAAGCGGTGTTGCAACGCCAATTGCTGGCGCTGCAGCAGAACTTTTTGCATGAGAAAGGCTGGCATGAATGCCTGGATGCCAAGGGGGCGGTGAGCCGGCGGGATATGCCGTCGACTACGCCGTATCACTTGGCGACTTGCTATCAGGGGCTGATCCAGCATCTGGGTTGAGCTTTAGTGCCTCATCGCAGGCAAGCCAGCTCCCACATTTTGATGTGTGAAC
>NZ_VBVZ01001075.1 GCF_005863185.1 Pseudomonas edaphica | reverse complement strand
GTATAAGAGACAGGCTGAAGAATATTTTCCTGATAGACCGCCATCGCAGGCAAGCCAGCTCCCACAGGGATTTGTGGTGTTGAACAAAATTGCGCACACACAAAAACGCCCGGTATAACCGGGCGTTTTGTATTGACTTGCTTAACGAGCGCGGTAAGTGATGCGCCCTTTGCTCAAGTCATAGGGCGTCAGCTCGACGCGCACTTTGTCACCGGTAAGAATACGAATGTAGTTCTTGCGCATCTTGCCGGAGATATGCGCGGTTACGACGTGCCCATTTTCCAACTCCACACGAAACATGGTGTTGGGCAGGGTGTCGACGACAGTGCCTTCCATTTCGAAGCTGTCTTCTTTCGACATGCAGTAAAGCCCTCGGTATCCAGTGAATGGCCCGGTGCAACTGCGCCAGGCAAAAGCGGCGTGCATTGTGCCCGAAAAAGGGTGTTTAAGCCAAGGGGTTCTAGTTAAGCGTTACCCATCTTTGATTAATCAGTAGCTCAATGGGCCGATATTGGGTCTTGTAGTTCATCTTTTTGCAGTTCTTGATCCAGTATCCGAGGTACACCGCCTCCAGTTCCAGGCGCGCGGCTTCACCGATTTGCCACAAAATCGCAAAGCGCCCAAGGCTGCGGCGTTCTTCGGCCGGCTCGTAGAAGGTGTAGACCGCCGACAGGCCGTTGGGTAGCAGGTCGGTCACCGCCACCGCCAGCAAGCGGCCTTCCAGGCGGAACTCATAGAAGCGCGAGAAGGGCAGGTCGCGCACCAGGAAGGTCGAAAACTGATCGCGGCTGGGCGGGAACATATCGCCGTCCGCATGGCGTTGTTCGATGTAGCGTTGGTA
>NZ_VBVZ01001074.1 GCF_005863185.1 Pseudomonas edaphica | reverse complement strand
ACGAAAAAGTCGAGGACACCCAGCTCGGCGCCTTCCTGATGCTGCTGCGCCATAAGGAAGAAAGCCCGGAAGAGCTCGCCGGTTTCACCGAAGCCGTGCGCGAGCGCCTGAATGCGCCAGCGCTGAATGTGGATGTCGATTGGCCGACCTACGCCGGTAAAAAACGCCATCTGCCGTGGTATCTGTTGGCGGCCAAGTGCCTGGCGCAAAACGGGGTGCGCATTCTGATGCACGGCGGTGGTGCCCATACGGCGGGCCGCTTGTACACCGAGCAATTGTTGCAAGGCCTGCAAATCCCGCTGTGTCGCAATTGGCAACAGGTCGAGACGGCGTTCGAGCAAGGCAACCTGGCGTTTATCCCGCTGGGTGACTGGGCGCCACAACTGCAACGCATGATCGATTTGCGTAACACCTTGGGCCTGCGCTCACCGATTCACTCCCTGGCGCGCCTGCTCAACCCGCTGAATGCACGTTGCGGCCTGCAAAGTATTTTCCACCCCGGTTACCAGGGCGTACACCGCGATGCCAGCGGCCTGCTGGGCGATAATGTGATTGTGGTGAAGGGTGATGGCGGCGAAGTCGAGATCAACCCGGACACCCTCAGCCATTTGTATGGCACCACCGGCGGCCAGAGCTGGGACGAAGAGTGGCCCGCCCTCTCCGCCCAGCGGCACGTCAAACCGGCCAGCCTGGAACCCGAGCATTTAAAAGCCTTGTGGCGCGGTGATGTCGAGGACAGTTACCCGCAACTCGCGCTGATCGCAACCATGGCCCTGGCCCTGCGCGGCCTCGGCCACGCTCGGGAACAGGCGTTCGAATTGGCCCAGCAATACTGCTGTGTCT
>NZ_VBVZ01001073.1 GCF_005863185.1 Pseudomonas edaphica | reverse complement strand
GTATTTGTAGAAGTCGAAATCCAGCTGCGACACCGCGTGCTGGACCATCGCCCAGGTCGACCATTTGATGTCGGCCAGGGCCTTGTGCAACTTGATCCGCGCCAGCCGTTGCGGGGTGACCTGGCCGAAATAATCTTCGATCAGCGCCAGTTCCATTTCGTCGGTGAAGAACATCTCGCCAAACCACAGCGCCAGCTCGTAATGACGGTCGTTATTGGAGGCGTACTCAAAGTCCACCAGGCGAATCTGGCGGCGGTCATTGAGCATGAAATTACCCGCCAGCGTGTCGTTCATGCACGGCGCCAGGTCGATGCCCGACGCTTGCAACGCGCCACGCGCCCGGTCACATTGGCGACGCAGCCAGGCATCATCGCTGGGCGTGCAGCCCTGCAGTTCTTCGACCTGGCGCTGATGCTCGGCAATCATGTCGAACACGGTTTTGGTCTGGCACAGCGGCGACTGGTCGTTGAACGCTTTCAGCGCATGCAGGGCGTTATGGCGCACATCGCGGTCGAGAAAGTCCTGATTCGAAGAGGCGCGCCAGCCTTCCATAAACTCGAAAACTTCAACGCCAAACTCTTCGAGGAAGGCAAACACCGGCGCACCATAGCCGGTTTGCGCGGCCTTGACGCTGGCGTCATGGGCGGTGCGCCGGTCGATAAACATCTCGGTGCCGGCGCCGGGCACTTTGAAGAAGTAGGCGGTGTTGAGCCCGCTGACCTCGACCCGCCAGTTGCTGTTGGAGATCCCGCCGCTGACCGGCTCGTAACGAATGCCCGAACCACTCCAATCGCGCACGCCGCGCACTGCCGCCTCCAATTGGCATTCTTGAGGCGTACAGGCC
>NZ_VBVZ01001072.1 GCF_005863185.1 Pseudomonas edaphica | reverse complement strand
CAGTGGCCGCAGCGGTGGTGGCGCCATTACCCAGGGCCAAAGAGTTGGCGGTGCTGGCGTTGGCACCGTTGCCCAGGGCAATGGCGTTGTCGGCCGAAGCAGTTGCCACCGGGCCGATGGCTACGCTGTCGGTGCCGGTGGCCGTGCTGTCACCCAGGGCCGAGTTGCTGTGGAAATACTTGATACCAGCGCCGTTGGTGACGATGTTGCCCAACTGGGTGCTGAAGCTGTTGCCCAGGTTGGTAATGGACGTACTGAGACTGGTGCCCAGGTCGGTGACGGAGGTGTTGGTGGCATTCAATTGGCTGCCATTGACCGCATCAGTGCTGGTGGCGCTCAAGGTGCCGGCGGCGACGTTGGTCAAGGTCGTTGCAGTACCGCCTTGGTTGAAGGTCACCGAGGTTTTGGTGTTCACATCATCGTACTTGACGCCCTCGGCGGCAGTGTTGGTCAGGTTGCTGATCTGCGTGCTGAGGTTGGTGCTCAGGTCGCTCACCGAGGTGTTAGTGGCATTCAACTGGCTGCCGTTTACCGCGTCGGTGCTGGTGGCCGAGACCCGCCCAGCGGCGACGTTGCTGATCTGCCGCTCGGCACCGACGGCGCCAACGCTGAGCACGCCCACAGGCGCGGCACCGGCGAAGGTATACGTGGTGCCGTTGATCACGCTACTGGCGGTGGCAGTGGCAGCCGTGGTGGTGGCGCCATTACCCAGGGCCAGGGAGTTGGCGATGCTGGCGTTGGCACCGTTGCCCAAGGCAATGGCGTTGTCGGCCGAAGCAGTTGCCACCGGGCCGATGGCTACGCTGTCGGTGCCGGTGGCCGTGCTGTCGCCCAGGCCCGCGTTGCTGTGGAAGTA
>NZ_VBVZ01001071.1 GCF_005863185.1 Pseudomonas edaphica | reverse complement strand
CGACCCACCGCTATCGCAGCGATGCGGCGACCCGACAAGCCAGCTCCCACATGGAATCGCGACCCTATTGGCAACATCCAAGGAGACGTAGACGTGATCAGCACTTCAACCGTCGTCAACTCAGTCGTAGAAAAACTGCGCGCCGCACTCAAGCGGGGCCAGTGGCGCCAGGGCGACATGCTCCCCGGCCAGCGTGAACTGGCCGAGCAGATGGGCATCAGCCGCCCAAGCCTGCGCGAAGCCGTGATCGTGCTGGAAACCCTGGGCCTGGTGCGCTCGATGCCCGGCAAAGGCGTGGTCGTGCTGGAAACCAGCGTCAGCGAGCCACAGTCCAGCGACGCCGTGGCCGACGCCAGCCTCGAAGATATCCTGCAACTGCGCTACACCCTCGAACCCTTCATTGTCGGCCTGGTGGCCCAGTCCATCAGCAGCAAGGAAGTCGGCCAATTGCGCCTGACCTTGATGGACATGCGCGAAGCCCTGGATGCCGGAGACGCCGAAGCGGGCATGAACGCCTACATCGGCTTTCACGAAGAGCTGTTCGCGCTGACGTCCAACCCGATCTTCCAGAACGTGGTGCAACAAACCAGCAACGCCCTCAAGCAAAGCGCCCAGGTACTGCGCAATTCACCCGAGCACTTGGCCGAACGCCTGCAGGAAAACGACGCCGTGGTGCGCGCCATCCGCAACAAGAACAGCGCCCTGGCCAGCGCCGAAATGCGCCGACATATCCTCCAGGAAGGCCTGCGCATGGGCATTCGTTTGAATATCCCGGACGACCATCTGGGCAGCTGATTTTTTGGAGACCGACCATGAGCGCCCCCGCCCTGCAACGCAATGCCGTCCTCCCTGCCCTGCGCC
>NZ_VBVZ01001070.1 GCF_005863185.1 Pseudomonas edaphica | reverse complement strand
AAGCAGGCAAAGGAAGCCACTTCAAAGTAATCGCCCCAAACGGCAATAGGAGCACCTTCGCGGATCACTGTAGTAAGGAAATGCCAGAACCGACCCGCAAGGCGATCATTAAACAACTGGTGCTCTGAGAGCCCCTTCACCACATCTGAACGCTGGGCGATCACCTCCAAGGAGTGACCATGTACAACTACGCAATCCGCTTTGAGCAAGACAGTGCACCTGGGCTGGCCGTGTTCTGCCGCGACCTGCCAGAGCTGAACAGCTACGGCGACGACAAAGAACACGCCATCCGCGAAGCCGTGGATGCGATTGAGACAGCCTTGTCGATCTATGTGGACGAGCGCCGAGCCATTCCTCAGGCGTCACCAGCGCAGCCAGGCGAACACGTTATTCGTCTTCCGGCCGTAACCGTGGCCAAGATCGTTCTGTGGAACGAAATGATGGCGCAGGATATGCGCAAGGCTGATCTGTGCCGGCTGCTGGGGCTGGCTCAGACACAAGGTGATCGTCTTGTCGACTTCCTCCACACATCGAAGATGGAAGCAATTGAGGACGCCCTGAAGCCATTTGGCGTGGGGCTATCAGTGTCCAGAGAAGCTTTGCCTAGCTATATCGAGTACGAAGTGACCTATGCTCAGTCCGGCGAGGTTCATAGCTTCCGCTTTCTGGAAAACCAACACCTCACCAATGAAGATGCGTGGGGAAAGATCCAGGCACGCTTAAAGCTGGTCAATCGGCATCTCCCTGGCACGCCCTCATCAAAAGAGACTTGCGAGTCTCACGGGGTAACCGACGTAAAAATCACTTACGCATAGAATTCCACCGACCAACCAAAGAGGATAAAGCCGTGCAGCATTGGAG
>NZ_VBVZ01000106.1 GCF_005863185.1 Pseudomonas edaphica | reverse complement strand
CCAGCACATAGCGTTGGCCTGCCTGGAAGTTGTCGTATTGCAGGGTCATGAAGCAGGTTCGGTCATGGGTCTGGTCCAGGCCGCCAAAGCCCGCCCCGGTGTTCACTTCGAAATCAAAGCGCACCATCAGCTCATGGCTGCCGGGTGGCACCTGGAAGAAACGCCCGTCGTTGAGGTTCTTGCCGTCCAGGCGCTGGGCCATCACCAGTTTGGCGCCGGGTGTCGGCGTGGCGAAATCGATCCAGGCCTGGTGCGGGTCCACCGGCGGGATGGGGGTCGAAGCGCAGGCGCTGAGAAACAAGGCGGTGACGGGGAGCAAGAGCTGGCGCATGGCGGGCACTCAACGGTGGGTAAGAATTCAACCTGGCAGCCTGTGGCAACAGACGCTGTATCAGTATAAACACGCCACGGCATGGAAAAATTCCGTGCAGGCAGGATAGTCTGGCGGGCCAATAACCCAGGAGCGGTCGGTGCATGGTCAGGCGTTTTCTTCCAGGGTTGATGGTGCTGCTGCTCAGCGGCTGTTCCAGTGTGAGTTACTACAGCCAGTTGGCCAGCGGCCAATGGCAGTTGCTGCGGGCTCGGGAGCCGGTTGCCGAGGTCATCGCCGACCCTGCTCGCCCACAGGCGTTGCGCGCCCACCTGATGCAATCGCAGCAGGCCCGCACCTTTGCCAGTGAGCACCTGCACCTGCCTGACAACCAGAGTTACCGCCTGTACGCCGACATTGGCCGGCCTTACGTGGTCTGGAATGTGTTCGCTACGCAGGAATTTTCTCTCTCGCCCCAAACCCACTGCTTCCCTATCGCTGGGTGTGTGGCCTATCGCGGCTATTACAGCCAGGGCGCAGCACGCGGCGAAGCGGCGCTATTGCAGCAACAAGGCATGGATGTGTCGATGGGCGGCGTCGAAGCCTATTCCACCCTGGGCTGGTTCAACGACCCGATCATGAGTTCGATGATGCATTGGGGGGATGAGCGCCTGGCCACGCTGATCTTCCACGAGCTGGCGCACCAACGCTTTTATGTGAAGGACGACACCGAGTTCAACGAGTCCTATGCCAACTTCGTCGAGCAGGAAGGCACCCGTCAATGGCGTGCGGCGCGGGGCTTGGCGCCGCTGAGCAATGCGGCGTTGCAGCAGCGCGACCAATTTATCCGGCTGGTGCTCGATACCCGCAAACGCCTGGAGGCGTTGTACGCACAGCCCTTGGCGGCGGATGTGATGCGCCAGGCCAAGGCGGCAGAGTTCGAGCGCCTGCGCAGTGAGTACCGGCACATGCGCGACAGCCAATGGGGCGGTGACAAGCGTTATGACGCGTGGATCAACCAGCCGATGAACAATGCGCGGTTATTGCCGTTCGGGCTGTATGACCAGTGGGTGCCGGCGTTTGCGGCGTTGTTTGCGCAGCAAGGCGGGGATTGGGTGAAGTTCTTTGCGGCGGTGGAGAAGCTGGGTGGGTTGCCGGTTGAGCAGCGTAAGGCGGCGTTGCGGCAGTTGGAAGGTGGTGGCCGGTAGGGCCTCATCGCAGGAAAGCCAGCTCCCACATTTGACTGCGTTCACAATTCAAACTGTGGGAGCTGGCTTGCCTGCGATAGCGGTCTCAGCCGCGCTGCAAAAACGCCTGATGCATCTGCTCCAGCGTCTCAAAATGCAAGGTCGGCTCCTCAGCATTCAGTTCTTCAAAACTGCCAAACCCATACCCCACCGCCGCCGAATCCAACCCATTGCTGCGCGCCCCGATCAAGTCGTGCTTGCGATCACCAATCATCAGGGTAGTCGCCGGGTCCAAACCCTCTTCGCTCATCAGGTGCGCAATCAGCTCAACCTTGTTGGTGCGCGTGCCATCCAGTTCGCTGCCGTAGATCACTTTGAAGTGCTTGGCAAAATCAAAATGCCGGGCAATCTCACGGGCAAACACCCACGGCTTGGATGTGGCGACATACAGCTGGCGGCCCTGGCCGTTCAGCTCCTCAAGCAACGGCATCACGCCATCGAATACGCGGTTTTCATACAGGCCGGTGACCTTGAAGCGTTCGCGATAAAAATTCACCGCTTCCCAGGCTTTGGCCTCATCGAAGTCATAGAACTGCATAAAGGCTTGCAGCAACGGCGGGCCGATAAAGTGTTCCAGCTTGGTCAGGTCCGGCTCGTCGATACCGAGCTTGCCGAGGGCGTACTGGATCGAGCGGGTGATGCCTTCACGCGGATCGGTCAGGGTGCCGTCCAGGTCGAACAGCACGGTTTGGTATTGCTGGGTCATAGATCGAATCCTTCAGCCAGGTGCAGGTCTTTGAGCTTCACGTAGTTCGCGGCGCTGTAGGTGAAGAAGGCCCGTTCTTTGTCAGTCAGTGGGCGGATCTGTTTAACCGGGCTGCCCACGTACAAAAAACCACTCTCAAGTTTCTTGCCGGGCGGCACCAGACTGCCGGCGCCGATGATCACATCGTCTTCGACCGCCGCGCCGTCCATCACGATGCTGCCCATGCCGATCAGAATGCGATTGCCGACCGTGCAGCCGTGCAGCATGACTTTGTGGGCGATGGTCACATCATCGCCAATAAGCAGTGGAAAGCCGTCCGGGTTGAATGGCCCGGCGTGGGTGATGTGCAGCACACAGCCGTCCTGCACACTGGTGCGCGCACCGATGCGGATGCGGTGCATGTCGCCGCGAATCACCGTCAATGGCCAAACCGAGCTGTCGGTGCCGATTTCGACATCGCCGATCACCACCGCCGAAATATCGACAAAAGCCCCGGCGCCCAGGGTTGGCGTGTGGTTCTGATAGGTGCGAAGGGTCACGATAGCCTCTCTCTTATAGGTTGATAGCTGCGGTGGGTGTTGATTGTAATTAAGATGGCCCCATCTTTGTCTTATCAGTTTCTTCAGCCAAGGTGCCCACCGTGAGCGCGAACAACCCACTTTTGCAGTCCTACGACCTGCCGCCGTTCTCGGCGATCCGTGCCGAGCACGTGCAGCCGGCCATTGAACAGATCCTCGCCGATAACCGCGTTGCCATCGAAGGCATCCTGCAAAGCCAGGGTAAAAACCCTACGTGGGCCGGTCTGGTTCTGGCCATGGACGAACTGAATGACCGCCTGGGCGCCGCCTGGAGCCCCGTCAGCCACCGCAACGCCGTGTGTAACAGCGCCGAACTGCGCGAAGCCTACGAGGCGTGCCTGCCGGCATTGAGCGCCTATTCCACCGAGATGGGCCAGAACCGCGAACTGTTCCAGGCCTTCGAAGCCCTGGCCAACAGCCCGGAAGCCGCCGGTTTCGATGTGGCGCAAAAAACCATTCTGGAACATTCACTGCGCGACTTCCGCCTGTCGGGTATCGATTTACCGCCAGAGCAGCAAAAACGTTACGCCGAAGTGCAGAGCAAACTGTCTGAGCTGGGCAGCAAGTTTTCGAACCAATTGCTGGACGCCACCCAGGCGTGGACCAAGCACGTCACCGACGAAGCCACCCTCGCCGGTCTGACCGACTCGGCCAAGGCGCAAATGGCCGCCGCCGCCCAGGCTAAAGGCCTCGATGGCTGGCTGATCACCCTCGAATTCCCAAGCTACTACGCGGTAATGACCTACGCCCAGGACCGCGCCCTGCGTGAAGAAGTCTATGCGGCCTACTGCACCCGTGCGTCAGACCAAGGCCCGAATGCCGGTAAGAACGATAATGGTCCGGTGATGGAGCAGATCCTCGACCTGCGTCAGGAACTGGCCAAACTGTTGGGCTACGCGTCGTTCTCCGAGCTGAGCCTGGCGACCAAAATGGCCGAGTCCAGCGACCAGGTGCTGAGCTTCCTGCGCGACTTGGCCAAGCGCAGCAAACCCTTTGCCGCGCAGGACCTGCAACAGCTCAAGGCGTACGCCGCCGAACAAGGTTGCGCCGACCTGCAAAGCTGGGACAGCGGTTTCTACGGCGAAAAACTCCGTGAGCAGCGTTACAGCGTGTCCCAGGAAGCCCTGCGCGCCTACTTCCCGATCGACAAAGTGCTGAGCGGCCTGTTCGCCATCGTGCAGCGCCTGTACGGCATCGAGATCGCCGAGCAAAAAGGCTTCGACACCTGGCACCCGGATGTTCGCCTGTTTGAAATCAAGGAAAACGGCCAGCACGTCGGCCGCTTCTTCTTCGACCTGTACGCCCGCGCCAACAAGCGTGGCGGTGCGTGGATGGACGGTGCGCGCGATCGCCGCCGTACTGTCGACGGTGTGCTGCAAAGCCCGGTGGCGAACCTGGTGTGCAACTTCACCCCGGCCGACAGCGGCAAGCCTGCCCTGCTGACCCACGATGAAGTGACTACGCTGTTCCACGAATTCGGCCACGGCCTGCACCACCTGCTGACCCGCGTTGAACACGCTGGCGTGTCCGGCATCAACGGCGTGGCCTGGGATGCGGTGGAGCTGCCGAGCCAGTTCATGGAGAACTGGTGCTGGGAGCCGGAAGGCCTGGCGCTGATTTCCGGTCACTATGAAAGCGGCGAGCCGCTGCCTCAGGACCTGCTGGAAAAAATGCTCGCGGCGAAGAACTTCCAGTCTGGCCTGATGATGGTGCGCCAGTTGGAATTCTCGCTGTTCGACTTCGAACTGCATGCCACCCACGGCGATGGCCGCACGGTGGCTCAGGTGCTCGAAGGCGTGCGCGATGAGGTCTCGGTGATGCGTCCACCAGCCTACAATCGCTTCCCCAACAGCTTTGCGCACATCTTCGCTGGCGGTTATGCCGCGGGTTACTACAGCTACAAGTGGGCCGAAGTGCTGTCTGCCGACGCCTTCTCCAAGTTTGAAGAAGACGGCGTGCTCAATGCCGAAACCGGCCGGGCATTCCGTGAAGCGATCCTGGCGCGCGGTGGCTCCCAGGCGCCGATGGTGCTGTTCGTCGACTTCCGCGGACGTGCGCCGTCGATTGACGCACTCTTGCGCCACAGCGGCCTGAGTGAGGACGCAGCAGCATGAGTGATGGGCCTGTGGTGACCAAGAAGCAATTTATCGCCGGGGCGGTCTGCCCGTCGTGCGAAGAGTTGGACAAGCTGAAAATGTGGACCGAAGACGATGTGCCGCACCGCGAATGTGTGGCCTGCGGTTATTCGGACACGTTGAATGAACAAGGCAATTCGGTGCCCAAGGAATTGGGCACGCGGGTCAATACGTCGGCGTTGAAAGCGCCCGCGGACCCGAAGGTGCAGGCGGTGCAGTTTTTCCCTAATCCCAAGCTGAAAAAGGACTGATACCCTACGCCTGCTTCTGCTTGGGGCGGGCTTTTTGTGGGAGTCGGGCTTGCCCGCGATGCAGGCACCGTGGTGTGTCATTCACACCGCGTTGAAGCTATCGCAGGCAAGCCAGCTCCCACAGCCAGCTCCCACAGAAAGGCGCGCTACAGTTGCCCTTCGGCCTTGTCTGTCGTGGTGATCCAGCTTTTTACCGAGCACAGTGCAAAGGCACTGGTGCTGCAGTCGCCATTGGCCAATGCTGTACGCAACTTGTCGATATCTGCCTTCATCATGTAGCGAACGCCGTCTTTAAAGCCGTTACTTGAACCAAAGCCGCCCAGCGTCATCTCGTTCAGCGCATCCTCTTTGCTCCAACCCTGAATCACCACCCGATACATCGCCGCCATCAGGCCAGTGCGATCGGAGCCGTGCTTGCAGTGCATCAGCACCGAGCCATGGGTTTCGGCTTCTTGAATGGCCCGGAGTGCCGCCAGCACGTCGGCATCGTCGACATGGTTGGTGCGATACGTCAACTGCACCTGTTTGATATCAGACGTCTTCAGCCAGGGCGCATCAGATTCCGGCAGGAAGTTGATCACCGTGCCGATCTTCAAATTTTGCAGCACAGGCAGCGCAGTGCTGTCCGGCAACGCACTGCGATACAGCGTGGGTGTCATCTGGTGCAGGTTGAATTGGTTGCCCACTGGCTGTGCCCACTCGGCAGAGCGGATAGACGTAGCCTCGTCGGCGTGGGCCTGCAGCGTGGTGAACAATGCCATGAACGCCAGGCCAAGGGCGGGCAGCAATCGAATCGTGAACATGCGCGTAGAGACCGAATGGGATAGGGCTGATGGGCTAAATATTCGCCTGCGAGGGGTCAATGCCATGTGAGGTGGCCGTCAAAGAATCGTGAATCCGCCCATCTGATCCGCTGTTTTTCGCGCTGAATCGATTTCTCTTAATGCTTAGGCTGCTATCATTTGTAACTATTGATTGCCAGTGTGTGATATCCCTTTGGATCCAATGCCCTGGTAAACCATCACGCTGCTCCCAGAAGCGGCGGATAAACCCGTGACCACATGATGAGGTGCACCTATGTCTGATCAAGATCAGGACAACCCGCGGCGTGACTTTTTACGCAAATCCTTGACCTTGATCCCGGTGGTCACGGTTGCCAGCACTGGCCTTGGCGGCTCGATGTTGATGGCCACACCGGAGCCGGTGCAGGCCGCTCCCGCCAAAACGCCCGCCAGCGACAAAGCCTACGAGCCGAGTTACTTCACGGCCGAAGAGTGGGCGTTTATCAACGCTGCCGTCGCCCGCCTGATTCCCGCGGATGCCCAAGGCCCAGGCGCCCTGGAAGCCGGCGCGCCGGAATACATCGACCGCCAGATGAACACGCCGTATGCCGCTGGCGCGCTGTGGTTCATGCAAGGCCCGTTCAACGCCGATGCGGCGCCAGAGATGGGCTGGCAGAGCAAATTGGTGCCCAAAGACATCTATCGCCTGGGCATTGCCGCCACGGATGCCTGGTCGAAGGCGTTCAACGGTAAAGCTTTTGCTGCGCAAGACAGCGCTACCCAGGATGACATGCTGCGGCGTATGGAAGCGGGCGGCGGCGAGATGACCGCGCATTTCGAGGCAGTGCCGGCGAAGATGTTTTTCAACCTGTTACTGCAAAACACCAAGGAAGGCTTCTTCTGCGACCCGATCCACGGTGGCAACAAAGGCATGGTCGGCTGGACCATGATCGGCTTCCCCGGCGCCCGCGCCGATTTCATGGACTGGGTTGAACGCAACGAGCAATACCCCTTCCCGGCTGTTTCCATTCGCGGCGAGAGGGCATAAACGTGGCGACCATCATGAAGAAAGTGGACGCGGTGATCGTGGGTTTCGGCTGGACCGGCGCGATCATGGCCAAGGAGCTGACGGAAGCTGGCCTCAACGTGGTAGCGCTGGAGCGCGGCCCGATGCAGGACACTTACCCGGACGGCAACTATCCCCAGGTCATCGACGAACTGACCTACAGCGTGCGTAAAAAACTCTTTCAGGACATCTCCAAGGAGACGGTGACCATTCGCCATAGCGTGAATGATGTTGCCCTGCCCAACCGTCAGTTGGGTGCGTTCTTGCCGGGCAATGGCGTGGGTGGTGCGGGCCTGCACTGGTCGGGCGTGCATTTTCGCGTCGACCCTATCGAGTTGCGCATGCGCAGCCACTATGAAGAGCGCTACGGCAAGAACTTCATCCCCAAGGACATGACCATCCAGGACTTCGGCGTGAGCTATGAAGAGCTGGAGCCGTTTTTCGACTACGCCGAAAAAGTCTTCGGCACCTCCGGCCAAGCCTGGACCGTAAAAGGCCAGTTGGTGGGTGAAGGCCGTGGCGGCAACCCGTATGCGCCGGATCGCTCCAACCCGTTCCCGCTGGAATCGCAGAAAAACACCGTGTCTGCGCAGTTGTTTCAGAAAGCGGCTACCGACGTCGGCTACAAACCCTACAACCTGCCATCGGCCAATACGTCGGGGCCGTACACCAACCCCTACGGCGCGCAGATGGGGCCGTGCAACTTCTGCGGTTTCTGCAGTGGCTACGTGTGCTACATGTACTCCAAGGCCTCGCCGAACGTAAACATCCTGCCGGCGCTGCGTCAGGTGCCGAACTTTGAGCTGCGGGCCAATTCCCATGTGCTCAAGGTCAACCTCGACAGCACCAAGAGCAAGGCCACCGGCGTGACCTATATCGACGCCCAGGGCCGCGAGTGTGAGCAGCCGGCGGACCTGGTGATCATCGCCTCCTTCCAGTTCAACAACGTGCGCCTCATGTTGCTCTCGGGCATCGGCAAACCCTACGACCCGATTACCAATGAGGGCGTGGTGGGCCGCAACTTTGCCTACCAGAACATGGGCACCATCAAGGCCTTCTTCGACAAGGACACCCACACCAACAACTTCATCGGTGCGGGCGGCAATGGCGTGGCCATCGATGACTTCAACGCGGACAACTTCGACCACGGCCCGCACGGCTTTGTGGGCGGCTCGCCGATGTGGGTCAACCAGGCTGGCAGCCGGCCGATTGCCGGTACGTCCAACCCGCCGGGCACGCCGGCGTGGGGCAGCGCCTGGAAGCGTGCCACCGCCGACTACTACACCCACCAAGTGTCGATGGACTCCCATGGTGCGCATCAATCCTACCGGAGCAACTACCTGGATCTGGACCCGGTTTACCGCGACTCATACGGCCTGCCGCTGCTGCGGATGACGTTCGACTGGCAGGAAAACGACATCAAGATGAACCGCTTCATGATGGAGAAAATGGGTAAGGTCGCCGCGGCGATGAACCCCAAGGCCATTGCAGTGCTGGGCAAAAAAGTCGGTGAGCAATTCAACACCGCGTCCTACCAGACCACCCACCTCAATGGCGGCGCGATCATGGGCACCGACCCGAAAACCAGTGCGTTGAACCGTTACCTGCAAAGCTGGGATGTACACAACGTGTTTGTTCCGGGCGCATCGGCTTTCCCACAAGGCCTGGGCTACAACCCGACCGGCCTGGTGGCAGCGCTGGCCTATTGGTCGGCGCGGGCGATCCGCGAGCAGTACCTGAAAAACCCCGGCCCACTGGTTCAGGCATAAGGAGCGATGACCATGAAAGCACTTGTTATCGCCAGTTTTGCCCTGTTCAGCAGTTGCTCGGTGAGCGCTGCCGAAACCGATTTGATCAAGCAGGGCGAATACCTGGCCCGTGCCGGTGACTGCGTGGCCTGCCACACCGCCAAGGGTGGCAAACCCTTCGCCGGTGGGCTGCCGATGGAAACCCCGATCGGCGTGATCTATTCCACCAACATCACCCCGGACAAAACCGGCCTGGGCGACTACAGCTTCGAAGACTTCGACAAGGCTGTGCGCCATGGCGTCGCCAAGAACGGTAGTACGCTTTACCCGGCGATGCCATACCCGTCCTACGCGCGTGTCAGCGACAGTGACATGCAGGCGTTGTATGCGTATTTCATGAAGGGCGTGGAGCCCGTCGCCCAGGAGAACAAGGACAGCGATATTCCCTGGCCCTTGAGCATGCGTTGGCCGTTGGCGGCGTGGCGCTGGATGTTCGCGCCGGCGGTCGAGGCGCATCAGGCGCAAGCCGCCACCGACCCGGTGGTCGCTCGCGGTGCCTATCTGGTTGAAGGCCTCGGCCACTGCGGCGCCTGCCATACACCGCGTGCCCTGACCATGCAGGAAAAAGCCCTCAGCGCGACTGACGGCAACGCGTTCCTGTCTGGCAGTGCGCCGCTGGAAGGCTGGATCGCGAAAAGCCTGCGCGGCGACCACAAGGACGGCCTTGGCAGCTGGAGCGAGGAGCAACTGGTGCAGTTCCTCAAGACCGGCCGCAGTGACCGCAGTGCAGTGTTCGGCGGCATGAGTGATGTGGTGGTGCACAGCATGCAGTACATGTCCCAGGACGACCTCACCGCGATTGCGCGATACCTCAAGAGCCTGCCGGCGGTGGACCCGAAGGACCAGCCGCATCAGTACGACAAGCAGGTGGCCGAGGCGCTGTGGAAAGGTGACGACAGCAAGCCGGGCGCGTCGGTGTATATCGACAACTGCGCGGCGTGCCACCGTACCGACGGCCATGGTTACACGCGGGTGTTCCCGGCGCTGGCGGGTAACCCGGTGTTGCAGACGGCGGACGCCACCTCGTTGATCAACATCGTGTTGAACGGCGGCACCTTGCCAGCCACCCACACGGCGCCGTCGACTTTCACCATGCCGGCGTTCGCGTGGCGCCTGTCGGACCAGGAAGTCGCGGATGTGGTCAGTTTCGTCCGTGGCAGCTGGGGCAATAAAGGCGCGCCAGTCAAAGCCAGTGACGTGGCAGATCTGCGCAAGAGCGATATGCGCACCACATCGGGTGACGACTTGGGGCAGGTAACGCAAAAGCACTGATCTTGCCCTGGCCGCCAAACGGCACTGGTCAGAAACCTTGCGTCTCGATACTGTATATAAAAACAGTATCGAGGCGTTTTCATGACTACTGCGCTGCCGCCCCGTGGCCGGGGCACGGCCACTAACCTGCACAACCGCTTTGCGCCGACCGTCAGCGTGGCCGAAGACGACGGCTGGTTCCAGGAAGTGCCGCCGACCCAGGGCACCGAAGTGCGTATCGAAACGGCCAAGAGCATCATCACCCGCAACAACTCGCCGGATTTGCCGTTCGACCGCTCCATCAACCCCTATCGCGGCTGCGAACATGGCTGCATCTACTGCTATGCGCGGCCCAGCCATGCCTATTGGGACATGTCGCCAGGGCTGGATTTCGAAACCAAACTGATTGCCAAGACCAACGCCGCCGACGTGCTGGAGCAACAGCTATCGAAGCCAGGTTATGTCTGCGCACCGATCAACCTGGGCTCCAATACCGACCCGTACCAGCCTATCGAACGCGACTACACAATCACCCGGCAAACCCTCGAAGTGCTGCTGCGCTATCGGCACCCGGTAACCATCATCACCAAGGGTTCGCTGATCTTGCGCGACCTCGACCTGCTCACCGAGTTGGCGCGTCAGCGGCTGGTGGCGGTAATGATCAGCCTCACCAGCCTGGACGACGAACTCAAGCGTATCCTGGAGCCGCGCACGGCGGCGCCCAAGGCGCGGTTACGGGCGATTCGGGTGATGCGCGAGGCGGGTATCCCGGTGGGCGTGCTGTGCTCGCCAATGATCCCGATGATCAACGACAGCGAGCTGGAAAGCCTGCTGACCGAGGCCCACGCTGCCGGTGCGCAGAGCGCCGCCTACATGATGTTGCGCTTGCCCTTGGAAGTGGCGCCACTGTTCGAGGAGTGGCTGGCGGCGCATTACCCGCAGCGCGCGGCCCATGTGATGAGCCTGGTGCGCCAGGTGCGCGGTGGTGAGGTGTACGACAGCCGCTTCGGTGTGCGCATGCGTGGCGAGGGGCCGTTTGCTGATTTGTTGGCGCAGCGTTTCAACAAAGCGATCAAGCGGCTGGGGCTGAATCGACGGGAAGGGTTTAATCTGGATTGCACGGCGTTTTGCCCGCCGGGCAGGCAGATGGCATTGTTGTAAACTGAAGAGAACGAAGGCGCCATTGCTGTGGAAATAGTCGCGTTTTGATATCACTGAAACCCTCGTTCTAGAGCGGTTCATTCAGTTTGAGTTAAGTTTCGCCGGTTACCTTGTTCAGCGAGTGACTGGTGAGTCGACGCCTTGGTTTGTTTAGTTTTTCAACTTTTCCGATAGCCAGACGTCGAACTGACCTGAACACTCCCCTGCATTAATAAAGAGGATGAATCATGAGTGACAAGGATAAACAGCCGTTGGCTGCGTCGGCTTCAGCCACTCAGGTGGCGGAGTCTGCCGATGCAGCGTTAAAGCACATCGTTGACGGCTTTTTGCATTTCCATCACGACGTCTTCCCGCAGCAGGAAGAACTCTTCAAGAAACTCGCCACGGCCCAGAGCCCACGGGCGATGTTTATTACGTGCGCCGATTCGCGCATCGTCCCCGAGCTGATCACCCAAAGTTCCCCCGGCGATTTGTTCGTGACGCGTAACGTCGGCAACGTGGTGCCGCCCTACGGCCAGATGAACGGCGGGGTTTCCACCGCCATCGAGTACGCGGTACTCGCCCTGGGCGTACAGCACATCATCGTGTGCGGGCACTCCGATTGCGGCGCCATGCGCGCGGTACTCAACCCCGACAGCCTGGAAAAGATGCCGACGGTACGGGCCTGGTTGCGTCACGCCGAAGTCGCCAAGTCCATGGTCGAAGACAATTGCGACTGCGCCAACGAAGGCGAGAGCATGAAGGTGCTGACCGAAGAAAACGTCATCGCCCAATTGCAGCATTTGCGTACCCACCCTTCCGTGGCTTCGCGCATGGCCAATGGTCATTTGTTCATCCATGGTTGGATCTACAACATCGAGACCAGCGAAATCCGCGCTTACGATGCGGACCAGGCGGCATTCAGACCGCTGAACGGCACCGAGCCGATTCCTTGCGCGACGCCTAGAGCGCGCTTCTAAAACACTTCCCTGCCGGGTCAAGCGGTGGCTGCCATGGACGCAGCCAGGCTTTACCGCGCCCGGCGAATCCCTCGGGAGAGCCATCATGCGTGCTGCTCAATTGAAAGCTGTATTGCCACGGGAGCTGCTGGCCTCGGTGGTTGTGTTTCTGGTCGCCCTGCCCTTGTGCATGGGCATTGCGATTGCGTCCGGCATGCCGCCGGCCAAGGGGCTGATCACCGGAATAATCGGTGGCCTGGTAGTGGGTTGGCTGGCGGGCTCGCCACTGCAGGTCAGTGGCCCGGCGGCGGGGCTGGCGGTGTTGGTGTTCGAGTTGGTGCGCCAGCACGGGATGATGATGCTCGGGCCGATTCTGTTGCTGGCGGGTTTCCTGCAACTGGTGGCTGGGCGTTTGCGCCTGGGCTGCTGGTTCCGGGTCACGGCGCCGGCGGTGGTGTACGGCATGTTGGCGGGTATCGGCGTATTGATTGTGCTGTCGCAGGTGCATGTGATGCTCGACGGCGCGCCTAAACCTTCGGGGTTGGATAACCTGGCGGGCTTCCCGGCGGCCATGGCCGAAGCGATCCCGACGCTGGGCGGCGGTCTTGGTTGGCAGGCTGGTTTGCTGGGCCTGTCGACCATGCTGGTGATGTACTGCTGGGATAAATTCCGACCGCAAACATTGCGCTTCGTACCGGGCGCGTTGTTGGGTGTGGGCCTGGCGACGGTGACCAGCCTGGTGCTGGCGTTGCAGGTCAAGCGTGTGGAGGTGCCGGAAAACCTCGCCGACGCCATCGACTGGCTACGCCCCAGCGACCTGCTGAACCTGGCCGATCCGCAACTGCTGATCGCCGCCTTCGCCGTCGCGTTTATTGCCAGCGCCGAAACCCTGCTGTCTGCGGCAGCGGTCGATCGGATGCACAGCGGCCAGCGCTCCGATTTCGACAAGGAACTGTCTGCCCAAGGTGTCGGCAACATGCTCTGTGGTTTGGTTGGCGCCTTGCCGATGACCGGCGTGATCGTGCGCAGCTCGGCCAACGTGCAGGCCGGCGCTACTACGCGTCTGTCGGCGATGTTCCATGGTGTGTGGCTGCTGGGCTTTGTGTTGCTGCTGTCGAGCGTGCTGCAAAGCATTCCGGTGGCGAGTTTGGCGGGCGTGCTGGTGTACACCGGGATCAAGCTGGTGGACGTCAAAGCCTTTCGCGCGCTGGGCCGCTATGGGCGGATGCCGATGTTTACCTACGCCGCCACGGCACTGGCAATCATCTTCACCGACCTGCTGACCGGCGTATTGGTGGGCTTTGGGCTCACGTTGCTGAAGCTCGCGTTTAAAGCTTCGCGATTGAAAGTCAGCCTGATCGATTTGCCCCAGGACGGTGAGATGGAGCTGCGATTGACCGGTGCCGCGACCTTCCTGAAAGTGCCGGCGCTGACTCAGGTGCTGTCGACGGTGCCTGCGGGGACCACCTTGCATGTGCCGCTGAGCAACCTGAGCTACATCGACCATTCGTGTCTGGAGCTGCTGGAGGAATGGGGCCGGGCCAATGCGGCCAAGGGCTCGACGCTGGTGATCGAGGCGCGGGGGTTGAAGCGCAGGCTCGAAGGCCGGGTGCGGACGACGGTGGGGATAGGTTCGGCGCCTGCCTGAACACCACAAAAATTGTGGGAGCCGGGCTTGCCCGCGATGGCGGTGGGTCAGCCAGCTAATGTGCTGACTGACACTCCGCC
>NZ_VBVZ01001069.1 GCF_005863185.1 Pseudomonas edaphica | reverse complement strand
GGCATGAGCATGGCCATGATGGAAAACTGCTGCATGCTCATGAACAAACTGATGAATGACTGCGCCATGCCGATGATGATGAGCTGCAACGGCATGCCGATGATGTGCTGCACCTGCTGACCGCTGCTGCCTAAAACGCAAAAAAAAGCCCCGACTTGTCGGGGCTTTTTTGCATTCAGTCCAGGCGTTCCGGGTAGGTGATCACCAAAAATGCCACCGCCTCGCTGTCCGCCGGGTTGCGGTAGCGGTGGGGCTGGTCGGCGTAGAACAGGATCGAGTCGCCGGTGGAGAGCAAGTAGCGCTCTTCGTTGACGCTGACTTCCAGTACGCCCTGGGCCACCACCAGGTTTTCCTGAATGCCGGGGCCGTGACCGGCAGAAATTTCCTCGCCGAGCGCACGCAAGCGGATTTCGTAAAATTCCGATTGGCGGGCGGTATCAAAGGGAAACAACGCACGGCTGACGAATGCCCCGTCGGCACTCACCAGGCGTTTGCTTTGTTGCGCCGGCAACACCTCGACGCCTTCAAAGGCACGGTCCTCCAGAAAGGCCGCGACCGACACCTTCAAGCCTTTGGCGATTTTGCACAGCACCTTGATCGACGGCACGCTGCGGCCCGACTCGATCTGCGCCAGCATCGCCCGGCTCACGCCACACGCGCGTGCCAACCCGTCCAGCGAGAGGTGGCGCTTACTGCGCAAACGTTGCAGGTTCTGCGCCACGCACAGGCTGGTGTCGTCATCCTCAATCGCAGGTTTTGGCAGTGCTTGGGCTGATTCGGGAAGTACCTGTAAAAAATTCATCGGCCTTACGCCCGGCGCGTATCACTGGCGGTTGCGGTGTGGGCGGAGAACACCGCAAGCC
>NZ_VBVZ01001068.1 GCF_005863185.1 Pseudomonas edaphica | reverse complement strand
GTTTTTTATGTTTGATTACTCCGCACGTCCAGAGCTGCTCAAAGACCGGGTGATCCTGGTGACCGGTGCCGGTCGCGGGATCGGCGCGGCGGCGGCAAAAACCTATGCCGCCCATGGCGCCACCGTGTTGCTGCTGGGCAAGACCGAAGCCAACCTGGCCCAGGTGTATGACGAGATCGAAGCGGCCGGTCAGCCGCAGCCGGTGGTGATCCCGTTCAACCTGGAAACCGCCCTGCCCCATCAATACGATGAGCTGGCAGCGATGATCGAAAAAGAATTCGGTCGCCTCGACGGCCTGCTGCACAACGCCTCGATCATTGGCCCACGCACGCCGATCGAGCAGTTGTCCGGTGAGAATTTCATGCGCGTGACGCACGTAAACGTCAACGCGATGTTCATGCTGACCAGCACATTATTGCCACTGCTCAAGCTGTCCCAGGATGCGTCGGTGGTGTTCACCTCCAGCAGCGTCGGGCGCAAGGGCCGGGCGTACTGGGGCGCTTATGGGGTGTCGAAGTTTGCCACCGAAGGCTTGATGCAAACCCTGGCAGACGAGCTGGAAGATGTGGCATCGGTACGCTCCAACAGCATCAACCCGGGCGGCACACGCACCAGCATGCGTGCCCAGGCGTATCCGGGCGAAAACCCGATGGAAAGGCCTGCACCGGAAGACATCATGCCGGTGTACCTGTACCTGATGGGGCCGGACAGTGCCGGGATCAATGGGCAGGCGTTTGATGCGCAGTAAGCACTGACACTGTTCACCTGAAACCCCAATGTGAAACTGGGTTCATGTGGGAGCTGGCTTGTGTGGGAGCTGGCTTGCCTGCGATGGCATCAACTCGGTCTATCTGTTAAACCGAGTTG
>NZ_VBVZ01001067.1 GCF_005863185.1 Pseudomonas edaphica | reverse complement strand
CAGGCGCAGTCGCGCAAAGACCTGACGTTCACGCGTAGACGCTGACCAGTGGGAGCAGGCAAGCCAGCTCCCACACAAGCCAGTTCCTGCAGAGGGTTACGCGGCGTGCAGGCACTCCAGCGCGCGGTCTGCGAGGGTTTTGGCCTGGTTGACCAAGTGCTCGGTGGCGCCGGCCATGTGGTGTTCATCACCGCTCAGCGCCTGGCGGGTGGCTGCTGCGGTGGCGGCTGCACAGCGCAGCAAGTCGCAGATTTGGGCGAGGGCGTCTTCGAAGCTGAGGTCGTGATGCACGGTGAAGGATGGCGGTGCGGCGGGTTGCAGGTAGTGGCTCAGGGCGCGTTCGAAGATTTCACGGTCGGGGGTGAAACGGGGTGGGTCTGGGACGATTTTGGTCATGCGGATATTCCTACTGAAAAAGGAGCCATCCGGATGTCGGTCTCACTCGACAGCAGGGTGGCAGCTATGTGCAGGGTGAGAATACCGGACAGTAGGACTCCAGCCAGACCGAAGTCTGCCTGCACACAGCCGCCATAGAGCGTGTTGCTCGCGGTTGCGGCGCTTGGCGCCTACTGGTTCACAGGTTCTCACACCCGATCGCTGATATGCAGCGACGGAGCGAAGGCTAGCCAGTGAAGTGAGCAGGCGCAAGGCCAAAGGATTGTCTAGGAAACTTCCCGCAAATTAAAGGGATATGGACTGCTGGCCTTTAACAATGCATGTCACCCAGGCTACACCCATCATCTGTGGGAGCTGGCTTGCCTGCGATGCAGACACCTCGGTATTTCAGCAACACGAAGCCTGTGGCAAGTGTGCTGTTGTGGCGAGCAGGCTTGTCCTGCGTTGGGCCGCGAAGCAGCCCCAAACCCTGT
>NZ_VBVZ01001066.1 GCF_005863185.1 Pseudomonas edaphica | reverse complement strand
GCGTTGGGCCGGGTTACGCCTGGGGCCTGCGCATCATGGCCGAGGCCGGTGTGCAGGGCACTTGGGCGACAGTGGCCGTGATCGCCGGGGCGGTGTGTGATGGCCTGTTGGGCCTGGGGTTGCTGGTTGCGCGCTGGCGCAGGTCGGCGCTGATCCTGCAATTACTGTTGATGGGCGGCTATACCGTGATTATCAGCATAGTCCTGGCCCATTACTGGTTTGATCCTTACGCGGCGGTCGCCAAAAATCTGGTACTCATGGTGGCGACCCTTTGGCTCCTCTGGACTGAACCTTCTCTGGACTGAACCTTTTTCGACCGAGCCCCGCCGATGAACGCTTACCTGCTGTTGAAAACCCTGCATATCCTGTCCTCGACCATCCTGTTTGGCCTGGGTGCGGGCTCGGCGTATTACGCCTTGCGCGCCTGGCGCAGCGGCAAGGTGGAAGTGATCGCGGTCACCTTCAAACACCTGGTGTTCGCGGATTGGGCATTTACCACGACCACGGCGGTTTTTCAGCCGTTGAGTGGCATCGGCTTGATGTACTTGGCGGGCTGGTCGATGCAGCAGAGCTGGTTGCAGTGGACGTTCGCGTTGTATGTGCTGGCGGGTGTCTGCTGGCTGCCGGTGGTGTGGCTGCAGATTCGTGTGCACAAGATGGCGGAGCAGGCGCTGCGCGATGGCACGGCGATGCCGATCAAGGCCGTGACCTATATGCGCTGGTGGTTTGGCCTGGGCTGGCCGGCGTTTCTGGCGTTTCTGGTGATTTTCTATTTGATGGTGGCCAAGCCGATGTAGGGCTTGGGACCGAGCCGGCTTCATCGCAGGCAAGCCAGCTCCCACACTTTAGATGTATTCACAGATCAAAATGTGG
>NZ_VBVZ01001065.1 GCF_005863185.1 Pseudomonas edaphica | reverse complement strand
GGCGACCTAGTTGCCTGTACTGGCGCCATCGCGGGCAAGCCCGGCTCCCACAGTTGAATAGCATTTTCCGGTTGAAATGCATTCCACCTGTGGGAGCGGGCTTGCCCGCGATGAGGCCCGCACAGCCTACTCAAATCCCCTTGAACACCCCCGGCCGCTTCTCAACCATCGCCCGCACACCTTCTTTGGCATCTTCACTGTTCAACAGTTTCTCCACCACCACCTGCAACCCGGCCGCCGCCACGGCTTCACCTTCCATGCGTGCCTGGCGCGCCGACATCAACGTCGCCTGCACGCCCAGCGGTGCCTGGCGGGCAATGCGGCTGGCCAGTTCGATGGCGCGCGGCAGCAGGTCTTCACTGGCCATCACTTCCTGCACCAGCCCCAGACGCAGCGCCTCATGGGCGTCGAACTCATCGCCGGTCAGCAGCCAGCGCATCGCGTTGCCCCAGCCGGCGATCTGATGGAAGCGCAGGGTCGCGCCGCCAAACGGGAAAATCCCGCGCTGCACTTCCATCTGCGCAAAGCGCGTATTGCTGGCACAGAGGTTGATATCCGCCGCCAGCATCAATTCGATGCCGATGGTCAGGCAGTAACCCTGGGCCGCGACGATCACCGGTTTATTGACGCGGGGGCCGGCAAACACGCCCCACGGATCGCAGCCGCCCAACGGTGGTTGCCAGCCTCCCGACATCACGCCACTGACATTGGCCAGGTCCAGCCCGGCAGTAAAATGTTCGCCGTGGGCGAATACCACGGCCACGCGAGCGTCGTCGTTTCGATCAAATTCGCCATAGGCCAGGCTCAGCTCATTGAGCAGGTCCAGGTCAAAGGCATTGCGCTTGGCCACTCGATCCAGTCCCAACAGCAGGACAT
>NZ_VBVZ01001064.1 GCF_005863185.1 Pseudomonas edaphica | reverse complement strand
CTGGTAAAGCGCTCGTCAATAGCCGTAAGGGTCTCGATCACCGAGGTTTTTGGCGGTTCCAGGCTGCGATAGGCGCTCTGCTGGGCGATCGCCTTGAGCGCCAATTGAATCTCGGTGTGCAACTGGCTTTTCTGGATGATGCCGACCACACCCAGCTCTTGCAGGCGGGTGAGGATCAGGTGGTTGGAAATCATCGTCAGGATCAGGATCTGCACCTGCGGAAAATGCCGCTTGAGGTACTCCACCAATTTGAGGCCGTCGCCGTAGGGCGAGTCGCCCGGCATGTTGTAGTCGGTGATCACAATGTCGGCGCCCTGGTGCTGCAACAGCGCGATCAGGCCGGCCGAGCACACGGCCTCGCCGACCACCTGGAAGCGTGTGTCGCGCTCTACCAACTCGCGAACACCCAGCAATACGATCGGGTGATCGTCCGCGATTACCACGTTGAATTTTTTCATAAAGGGCCGTCCGTAGTGCCAGTTCAAGTGAGTGAAGAGTGCCCGGGCTGGAGAGTTTCCAGAACGGCCGACAGACGCTGCATCACCGCCTTCACCTTGAGTTCAAGTGCCGTGTCGAGGCTGCCGCGGTTAAGTGCGCTTTCCAGTTCGATGCACGCTTGGGCCAGGTTCAGCGCCTGGACTGCGCCCAGGGCGCCGGCGACCGAATGCAGCAATTGGCCCAGGCCGTGGGCATCACGTTGCGTCAGGGCGGTATCGATACGCTGCAAGTCCTGCTGCACGCTGCTGATGAACAACGGGCGCATCTTGTCCGACAGCTGCACGCTGTCGTCGCAGGACGCAGTGGCAGGCTCCGGCGCCGGCTTGACCTTGCACAGCTTGATCAACTGCCCGCGCAGGGTTTGCAGGCTTAACGGCTTGACGATCCAGGCG
>NZ_VBVZ01001063.1 GCF_005863185.1 Pseudomonas edaphica | reverse complement strand
CGTCAACGCCACGCTGGCAAACGCCAAGACCAAGGTCGAAGCCACCTACCACAACCAGTACGTCAACCATGCCCAACTGGAGCCGCCATCGGCCCTGGCGCGCTATAACCCGGACGGCACGCTGGAAGTCTGGCTGCCCAACCAGGCGCCAGACATGTTCCGCGCCGACATCGCCAAGCGCACCGGGCTGGATGTGTCGAAGATCACCTTGCATTCGCCGTTGCTGGGCGGCTTTTTCGGCCGGCATTTCCTGTACGACTCAGCCAACCCGTACCCGCAGGCCGTCGCATTGGCCAAGGCTGTGGGCCGCCCGGTCAAGCTGATCTGGAGCCGTGAAGAAGAGTTCCTGCGCGATGTGCTGCGCCCGGTCGCGGTGGTCAAGTTCCGCGCGGCGCTGGATGACAAAGGCTTGCCGGTGGCCATCGAAGCCGTGAGCGCCACCGAAGGCCCATCCGAGGCCATCGCCGGCAAACAGGGCGACAAAATCGACCCGACGGCCCTTGAAGGGTTGTCAGGCAAATCCTACGCGATTCCCAACAAACGCATCGCCCAGATCTACGTCAAAGGCCCGGCCATGCTCGGCTACTGGCGCTCGGTGGGCAACTCGCTGAATGACTTTTTCTACGAGGCCTTCCTCGATGAACTGGCTGACAAAGGCGGCCATGACCCGTATGAGTTGCGCCTGCACCTGCTGCGCGACAACAAACGCCTGACCACGTTGCTGCAAGCGGTGGGCGAGTTGTCCGGTGGCTGGAAACGTGGCCCGTATACCGCAGAAGACGGCAGCCGGCGCGCCCGTGGGGTGGCCATGGCCTCGCCCTTTGGCTCGCATGCGGCGGTGGTTGCCGAAGTGTCGATCGAAAACGGCCAGGTCAAGGTGCATAACATCTGGGAAGCCATCGAC
>NZ_VBVZ01001062.1 GCF_005863185.1 Pseudomonas edaphica | reverse complement strand
GTGCAACAGCGCCTGGCCTTGCGCCAGAAAGGCGTGGGCGGGCGCATGAACCCGCACCAGTTGATCATGACCGCCACACCAATCCCGCGCACCTTGGCGATGAGCGCCTACGCCGACCTCGACACGTCGATCCTCGATGAGCTGCCGCCCGGCCGCACGCCGGTCAATACCGTGCTGGTCACCGACACGCGCCGCGTCGAGGTCATCGAACGCGTGCGCGGCGCCTGCGCCGAAGGCCGTCAGGCGTATTGGGTGTGCACGCTGATCGAAGAATCCGAAGAGCTGACCTGCCAGGCCGCCGAGACCACGTTTGAGGACCTCACCAGTGCCCTGGGCGAGCTGAAGGTCGGGCTGATCCACGGGCGCATGAAGCCTGTGGAAAAAGCCGCGGTGATGGCCGAGTTCAAAGCTGGCAACCTGCAACTGCTGGTAGCCACCACGGTGATTGAAGTCGGCGTGGACGTGCCCAACGCCAGTTTGATGATCATCGAAAACCCCGAGCGCCTGGGCCTGGCCCAACTGCACCAACTGCGCGGCCGTGTCGGCCGGGGCAGCGCCGCCAGCCACTGCGTGCTGCTGTACCACCCGCCGCTGTCCCAGATCGGCCGTCAGCGCCTGGGCATCATGCGCGAGACCAACGACGGTTTTGTCATCGCCGAAAAAGACCTCGAACTGCGCGGGCCCGGCGAAATGCTTGGTACTCGCCAGACCGGCCTGCTGCAATTCAAGGTCGCCGACCTGATGCGCGATGCCGACTTGCTGCCCGCTGTGCGTGATGCGGCGCAAGCGCTGCTGGAGCGTTGGCCGGAACATGTCAGCCCCTTGCTCGATCGCTGGCTCAGGCATGGGCAGCAATACGGCCAAGTGTGACGCCTGACTCACTTATCCAACCAACAGTTGTATCA